>JBAYFV010000022.1:0-19240 GCA_041666985.1 Victivallales bacterium | reverse complement strand
CGGTAAACTGCCGGAGAAGCTGCCGTTCCAGAATATCGTCGAGGAAAAACGGAACGGAACGCAGGCCGTCCTGACTCTTGCGGAATGCGCAAAGACAAAGGAGGAGCTGGATGCGGTGGCGGACAGTATCCAGTGCCAGGCCGAAATCCTCCCGTTCCCGCTCGAGGACATCTACAGGCTGATAGTCGAGCCAAAAACCACAGCCAACGGGAGGTCACGCAAATGAATCCGCTGAAAGCAAATCTCAGTGCCTTTTACAAATGCCGCCCTTTACCCTATTGGTGTCTATTCTCGATAGTGATGGGGTTAATAGTCATTTTTGGCAGATATTTGTCAATTAGAGTGCTTGGGCATTCTCATTACTACCTATCCAGCTATCTGCTTTCCCCCTGCTTCTTCGGCGCAATAGTTGCAAATACGCAATTCGAGATACTTTCCAAGCCATTCACATTCTGTCTTCCTGGACACCGATGGATGCCACGGCAAGTTGTTTTCACCGCTGGAATCATCATCAATTGCGTCTTCGCCCTCCTCATCGTCTTGACGGTACCGCTCGGGAGTATTGGAGGAGTTTTACAGTGCCTTATTTCGGCGTTACTCACCGGAATGGCGTTCTATTTGCTGGGCGCTGGGTTGGCTGCTATCCCAGCCCGCTATGTATGGATACCCATCTTTCTTGCATACTTTTTATTGAGCTACCCTGGCATTCATTTGTTTCTCGATCGTCTTATTCTGTTCCATCCCCTGCTTGCGCTGGCCATTGCAACGCCGATCATCCTGTTGGCATGGAAACTATTGGGAAATCCTGAGTTTGCGAGGAACCATTGCGGGAGATTCTGTTTGGGGTTTGGCAACATTTTCAACCCTCGTGCTGTGCGGCACTTGGCCCGGGAGCGGTTCATGAGCCAAAAAACAAAAACAGCACCTGCGACCACGGAACGGGGCGTGAAACGCTTTTTCTTGTCAATCATGAAAAGGTTTCCGTACCTTAGCGCAAGCCGGACAGCCATGGGCGCACTCTGCTCCTTGGAGTTGGAGGTGGGAGCGGGAGATAGGGTTGTGGTTGGAATCTGGGCGCTGGCACTTCTCATCCCCACTATTTTTCTGGGATATTCGACACACGTGTTCATACAGAACATAATGCTTTTTGTTATTCCTTTTACTATTCCTTTTGTTGGCGCAAATTTTCCCACTCCATTCTTCTCCAGCCTTCTGTTGCCGACCGGACGGCGGGGACGCTTCGTCCAGGGTATCACGATCAGCGTGGCGTTCACGTACACCGTATTTATCCTCATCGTCCTACAGGGATTCGTCTCGCATGCTCTTCACCCTTTCCTGCCTGCCCTGCAACTTCATGGAAACACCGTTCTTCACCATCCCATTGAATTACGACTGCTATACCTGCTGCTAATTCTCACACCTGTTTTGCAAACCGTCCTCCTTATCGGGAAAAACTCACTGCGACTGGCAGTGATCATCTGTGGGTTAATCATGGGTTTTGGCGGGTATTTCCTATTCCCTCTTATGAGTCATTCTTCGGCACCGGCGATCATCGTGACGATGATAGTTGTCGCGAACGCCGTGAACTTTGCGCTGATAGCGTTTTGCTGTTTCCGCTGTGATCTTGTGGGTGATGGCGCCGGAATTCTCAGCAGGTTCGGAGGATTATTTCAAAGATATTCCGGCAGGATTTACAGGACGGAGAGAAGACGGAAGAGAGTGTAGCTGACGGGGATTTTGATTTTCATACTGGAGGGAAGACAGGCAGAGGCGGGGCATAAGTCAAGTTATTGCGAATGCGCTTGAAATTTTCCAACAGACAAAACTGTAGAAGCCAAAATTCCCGTCAGTTAAATGGAAAAACCGCTCGAAGCTTCTGAAAAACCAAGTTATATTGATGGCTCCAATGAAGGCATAAATACCGTATGACAAAATTATTCACGTTTCAGGAACTGGAAAAGTTCAGCGGCGGGAAATGGTCAGGCACTGTCAATCCCGGTGCCGGGATCGCTTTCATCTCCACGGACAGCCGCAAAGACTGCCGCAATTCGATTTTCTTCGCGCTTAAAGGTGAAAACTTTGACGCACATGACTGTCTTGATGCCGCAGTTGCAAACGGTGCCGCCGCTTTATGTCTTTCAAAAAGCCGGATGAAGGAACTTGAAATACCGGGAAACATACCGGTTCTGATTGTGAAAGACACCCTTAAAGCCTATCAGACGCTTGCGCATCAGCACAGGAAAAAGCTTGATTTGAAACTAATAGCGCTGACAGGCAGCAGCGGCAAGACAAGCACTAAGGAAATCCTCAGGGCGATATTGGCATATGCCTTTGGAGAAGACAAGGTTTATGCAACCCAGGGCAATACAAACAACCATGTCGGAGTCCCCCAGAATCTTCTCAGTCTCACCGGAGCCCATAAATATGCGATAATCGAAATGGGCACGAATCATCCCGGCGAAATCGAAGTTCTGAGCGGAATTGCCGAACCCGACATGGGAGTCGTTGTCTCCATTGGGAACGCCCATATTGAATTTTTCGGCAACCTGGACGGTGTCGCGAAAGAGAAGTCTGCGATTTTCGCAAAAATGCATGAATCCGGAACTGCGGTAATTCCTGCGGGAGGCGCCGGGAGTCAAATACTTGACACGGCAACCGGAGAATTTAAGACATTGCGTTTTGGAAATGAAAAGGATGCGGACGCGGATCTGTCAGTTAAATATCTCGGCGGCGACATGGCGGGCGGCAGCTTCGAACTTTACTGGAAAAACTGCGAACTTCGCAAAACCGTGAAATGGCATCTGCCCGGAAAACACCAGGCGATCAACGCCGGCGCGGCCGTCCTTGCGGCAAATGCTGTCGGAGTCTCCCCCGAACTTGCCGCTGAAGCCCTGAACAACGGAGTCGAACTGCCCGGCATGCGGATGCGTATTCGGAAAAAGGACGGGGCAACCTGGATCAATGACGCCTACAATGCAAATCCGGACAGTATGAAGGCGGGCCTTGAATGGCTTGCCGAAGCCATGTCCGCCAATCCCTCAAAGGAATCCAGGATATTCGTAATTCTGGGAGACATGCTTGAAATGGGAGAAGCCGGTCCGCCTGCACACAATGAAATACTTAAATCCGCTGCCGAACTCATGCCTGGCTGCATGTTGATAGCAGTAGGGCCTCTGATGGGCGAGGCGGCGAAAAACATGGAAATCGGCACTGGTGTTTCGCTCCGCGATTTCCCCGATTCGGAAGAGGCTGCAAAATATGTCAAGACTAAAATAAAACGGAACGATGTGATATTCCTCAAGGGTTCCCGCGGAATGAAACTGGAAAAAATAGAGAATATGGTCTAAATTGCGTTAATCATGACCATAGTAATCATCTATCTCCTTTTAACTGTCATCCTGCTGTTGCTGAACGCATTTTTCGTGCTTGCGGAATTCGCGGCGGTAAAAGCGCGCCCCACCCATATGGAAGCATTGGCGGCCAAGGGCGACCACCGGGCGAAGATGATGCAGCACATACAGACAAAACTGGATCAGTACCTTTCGGTCTGCCAGGTCGGGATAACTCTGGCAAGTATCGGACTCGGTTTCGTCGGGGAACCGGGATTCGCCAAAATCATAGCATATCTCATGCTCAAATCAGGGTTTGGCGATGGGACCGCCAACGCTACGGTACACGGATTGGCCATTTCCATTTCCTATGTGCTGATTTCATACCTGCATATTGTGTTTGGAGAGTTGATTCCCAAGAATTTTTCAATTCGGAGAACCGAACAGGCGGCATTAAACACGGCATTGCCATTGAAGTTCTTCCACTTCCTCTTTTTCATACCATTGTGGGTTCTTAACTGGTCAGCTGATATTGTCCTGTATATTTTCAGGATACCCAAAGGAGATATGCACGAGAGACATTCCGAGGACGAAATACGAATAATCCTCGATCAATCCCAGTCCAGCGGCATGATGTCCTTCCGACGTCTCCTCTATATCGAAAACGTGCTCGACATGGGAGAGCTGACCGTAAGGAATTCAATGCGTTCACGTGAACGGATTCATTCTCTCCGCACCGGGGCCGGGCAGGAAGAGAACGATAGAATCATATCTGAATTCAAACAGTCCCGCTACCCCCTGATTGGCGACGATCCGGAAAATCCCGTCGGATATGTCCATATAAAAGATTTATTTCTGGCAATGCGCTCGGGAAAACCGGCGACAGATTTGAAAAGTTTCATCCGTCCATGCCTCAAGGCCAGGGAAACGGAACCTATCGAGCATCTCCTGTCCGTAATGCAGCGCCGCGGCAACCATGTCGCGCTTGTCTACAATGACAAAGGCGTCTGGACCGGGTTTGTGACAATGGAAGACCTGATTGAGGAGGTCGTGGGTGTAATTGAAGAGGAATTCCCCCTCGAAGTGCCTGTCTATCTTTCCGACACGCTGACACCCGAACGGGTACTGCTGGATGTTGAGGGGGATTCAATTATATCCGCATCGGAAAACGCCTTGAAACGTCTTGCCCCAAAAGAGCTTCCCATGTCTGCTGAAACAATCATGCTTTCAGTCATTGAACGTGAAAAACTGATCAGCAGCTACGTCGGAAGAAAGCTTGCAATTCCCCATGCACGTCTCAAAAGCCTGGCACGTCCGGTGGTCGTAGTCGCCCGCCTGAAAGAGCCAATTCCCGCGCCTGTCCCCCATGAAACCGTCAATATGCTGTTTATCCTCCTCACTCCTGCGGACATACCGCGAATCCACCAGGTTCTGCTTTCGCACATAGCACAAATGCTTGACAGTGAATTCCTCTCCGACCGTCTGCTCAACGCGCAAACTCCGGCCGAACTTTTCGAAGCGATAAAAACAGCCGAACAGGCCTCACTGGCATGATTTCAGGATTCAAGCCTCTTCGCCGCCAGTGAAGAAGCGTTTGGCCTTGCTGAAAAACGAATCTATCAGCGGCTGATTTTTGGCGGTATCATGGATGGTTTTGAATTGAGTCAGAATATCCTTCTGTTCGCGGGTGAGGTTCGTGGGAACCTCGACGAAAATTTTAATATGCTGATCTCCCCGCTGTCCGCTGCGCAGGGAAGGCATCCCCTTCCCTTTCAGGCGCAGGACTGAGCCGTTCTGTGTGCCTTCCGGTATCTTAAGCTTGGTCTTGCCGGTTATCGTCGGGGCTTCAACAAGACCTCCCAGGGAGGCGGTCACAAAATCAATCGGGAGTTCGCATATTATGTCGAGCCCGTCACGTTGGAAAACCTCATGTTGTTTCACATGAATAACCACATACAGATCACCGGACTGTCCACCGCGCACACCGCTTTCACCTTCGCCTGAAACGCGGAGCCTTGAACCTGTGTCAACACCCGGGGGGATATGTATTTTAAGAATTTTCTCAACGCGCATCCTGCCTTCACTGCCGCATTTCCTGCACGGGTTCTGTATGATCTGTCCCGCGCCGTGGCAGGACGGGCAAGTCTGCCTGATGCTGAAAAACCCCTGTGACATCGAGATATGTCCGGTACCGCGGCATTTCGAACAAGTGCTTTTTCCCGTACCTTGCTCAGATCCGCTGCCGCCGCAGGAATCACAGGTTTCGAGCCTGGGGATTTTAATTTTCCTGTCGGCACCGTAAACGGCCTCCTCAAAATCTATTTCTATGTCAAAACGAAGGTCGGCGCCGTCTCTTTCGCCGGAAGCCGACCTTCGTCCGGCTCCGCCTGAAAAAAACTCCTCGAAAATGGAACCTCCGCCCGCACCGGCATTTCCAAAAAACTGGCTGAAAATATCATAGGGGTCATGGTATTCAAACCCGCCGCGCCCCGGTCCGTTGGTTCCTCTCGATGTGAACGCCTCGTGTCCGATCTGGTCGTACAGGGAACGCTTCTGGACGTCGGTCAGAACTTCATAGGCATGGGAAATATCCTTGAATTTCTCCTCGGACTCCTTATTGCCCGGATTCTTGTCGGGATGATATTTTATCGCAAGCTTGCGGTAGGCTTTCTTTATTTCCTCCGGGCTTGCCGTTTTTGAAACCCCCAGCAATTCATAAAAATCCTGTTTTGAGGACATATGTCAATCTTCCTGTATATTTTCTTTATCTTCAGTTGTCTTTTCCGCTTCGGAAGGGGCCGGAGACAGCTGTGGACCGCTGCTGACAACCACCACCGCCGGCCTTAAAAGCCTATCCCCGATTTTGTAGCCGCGTTTCCACTGCCTGAGAATTTTCCCCTCTTCATGTTTTTCAGAATACTCCTTGCTCACGGCTTCATGGACATTCGGGTCGAATTCCTGTCCCTCCGCAACCTCAAGCGTTTTTATATCGAGTTCATTCATGGCTTTTTCGAATTCAGCAAAAATCATCTTCATCCCGTCGTGAAGGACTTTGAAATCCGGTTTTTTTTCTGCGGCGTCAAGGGCCATGTTGAAATGGTCGAACACGTTTAAGATCGGCACCATGGTATCGGCCTTGACCATTGTCCTCAGGTCTTTCATCTCCTTGAAAGTCCGCTTCCTGAAATTGTCGAAATCAGCATGTGCCCGCAAAATCTTGTCTTTCGCTTCAGCCAGTTCAAGTTCAAGTGCTGCAATACGCTGCTTCAATTCATCCTCCAGGGAAGGCTTCGGGGTCTCGGGAGCTTTTTCCCCTTCATCCTTAAGATTATGATTTTCTTTCTCATTGTGTTTTTTATGCGACATGGGCAGACATCCTTAAAACGTGGTGTATAAACCTTTTCCGGAATGCAGATAATAATTCAAATTCAAAATTTGTCAATCGGATTTTTCTTTACCGGCCTGTTTTTCTTTGATGTCGGCGCAGAGTTTCTCATATGATTTCCTGAGAACCTGATCGTCCGGATTGGTTTTAAGCAGTTTTTCCCATATCGCCTTCGCCTCATCCAGCCTGCCTTGATCCGCAAGAAGAGCCCCTATGGTGTAATTGACATGGGTGTCTTTCGGATAAACCGAGATTACTTTTCTCAAGTCCTTTTCAGCCTCGTCATAATATCCGAGGAGCGAATAATAAATACCCCTGTTGGCATATGCGTTGAGATATTTCGGATAAATTGAAATCGCCCTGTCACAGGCGAGGACAGCCTCCTTGTATTTGTCAATCCGCGCATCCGGATCTTTTTCTTTTTCAGCATACTCTGCCAGCTGGATTGCAAGATTGTTCCAGGTCTTCACGCTATTCGGCGCGGATCTCACACCTGCGGTCGCAAGACTCATCTGATTATCCCAGTCCCTGCCTCTTTCATAAGTCCTAGCCGAGGCGGCAATGATAACGGCTGCGGAGACTGCAACAACTGTTTTAACACCGAATTTCTTGAAGAACATGGAAATGACAAGGGCGGAAAACATGCATAGCCATATGCTTGGGATATACTGCAGCCTCTCCCCGAAAACTGTTCCGGTCATTATAATGAAATTTCCGGCAGGCATGACACAGACCGCATATGCCGCGAGGAGAAAGATCATCTTGAACTTGAGCTTTTTAAATGACACGCATATCAATCCCGGAATTCCAAGGAAAAGGATGACTGTCAGCCATGATTTCCAGTCAAATACCGAAACTGAAGGCATCAACTGGGCATATGAATAATCGTGGGAGAGCACGGCGGGCCAGAAGAATTGGGAAAGGGCAAACCCCTGCACTTTCAGGGCGGTTATGACGTTCAGGGGGAACTGGCACAAGGCTATGGGATTGTCTATGGCCGGATTAAAATTGGCCTTTGACGGTATCAGCGTGCCAAGTGCAAAGTATCTTGAGGCAAAAAAGACGGATGCGGCAAAAACATATAAAAGATAAACCGGAGCCCTGTTTTTTATAAAATCCCTGATCTCCGGGGGATTGAAAGGCTTTTTCAGGTATAAATCAAGAAGAACACACAAGGGAAGAAAAGCCAGGCCGTGTTCCTTCGACCAGCAGGCGAAAAGGAAGCTGAGTCCGGCGGCGGCGCATAACAGCTTGTTTTTTTCAACATGGGTGTGGATTATCAGGGCGCAAAGAAGAAACAGGGCGCAAAGAAGCTCCCCTCGTCCGAAAGCCGGAATTACGGCTTCCGTATGAATCGGATGCACCGCAAATAAAACCGCTGCGAATATCGCAGTCCAGTGTCCCAACCTGAGCCTCAAGGCAAGTTTGAAAACAAGTATCGTGGCGAAAAAATGGAAAATCAGGTTTCCAATCCTGAAGGCCGATGAGTGGATTCCGCCTATCCGGGCGTTGAGCCAGTAGGAAAAAAGTGTGAAAGGGCGGTAGAGCCCCTGCTTCATGTTTTCCTTCCAGAAATCCCGCTCCCAGCACTTAAGCGGATTACCCTCCTGGGCATAGAACCGATCCTTCTGGACAAGGGGCACATCATCAAAAACAAAATCACCCCGGAGCGAGTCGAAATACGGGATAAGCACAGCAAGCAGGCAGACTCCAAGCACATAGGGAATAATTCTTCTTGTTTTTTTAAGGTTACCGCTGAATTTCATTTTTCTTTTCTTCTGAATCCATTTCTTTCTGCAAATCGCTTACAGCATGTTTTATCATTGTCTGTTTTCCGTCAAGCTGGAGCGAAATTTCCCAGAGTCTCAGAGCCTCTGCGGATTTTCCCCGGTTTGCAAGCATCGCACCGAGTTTATTATACACTTCGGGATTGGATGTTCCCAGTGAAATCAATTTCTGCAAATCCTTTTCGGCGAAATCAAAATCGCCGAGCTTTATATTGTAGAAAGCCCTGTTCATTAGAGCCGTCTTATAAGAAGGATGGATCTCAATTGCCCTGTCGCATGCCGTAACAGCTCCCTTAAAATCGTTTGAACGAGCCAGTTCTACGGCAAGATTGTTCCAGGTTTTGACGCTCAGCGGAGAAGTTTTTGTTACAGCCAGCGAAATACTGTGCTGATCATGCCAGTCTGAAGAGCGCAGATAAGTTCTTATCCCGAGGGCGAAAACGGCAACTGTCACAACAGCAGTGAATAAGCGGCTGTCAATTCCCCGCGAAATCCGCACAAAAATACATGCGGCGGCAAAACAAAGCCAGATACTGGGGATGTAATAAAGTCTTTCGGCAAATATTGTGCCTGTAGGCGTGATTATGTTGGCTGCCGGAAGGACGCAGACGAGATATGAAAGGAAAAAGAAGATGATTTTCTTTTTCAGTGCGGGGAATAACGCCGCCAGGACAAAAGGCACCGATAAAACCAGTATTGCAACCGCCATGCCTGAAAAATCAAAAAACGATTTCAGGGGAAGAATCTGGGCGTAGGAGTAATCATGGGAAAGAGTCTGCGGCCATATGAATTTAAGAAGGGCGAGCCCCTGGATGTCAACTGCACTGAGGATTCGGACGGGATATGGACAGAGCGCCAGCTGATTGTCCAAGAAAGGGTCGAAGCTGGCCATGGACGGAAGCAGCGAGCCCATAGCTTTGAATCTCATGAGGGCAACCACCCCCAGGGCGAATAGATAAATAAAATAAACCCCTGCCCCTCTCTGAAGAAAAACCCCTTTGATTTTCAACCTTCCGGAATAGATGTCATACAGGGCGCATAAGGGAAGAAGGGCGACTCCGTGCTCCTTTGACCAGCAGGCAAAAATGAAACATATGGCGGTTCCAATGGAATATAATGGATTTTTCGCAACATAAGCATGAAAGAGAAGTCCTGTGAAAATAAAAAGTCCGCAGAGGATTTCCCCTCTTCCAAATGCGGGGATCACCGCCTCCGTGTGCAGCGGATGGACTGCAAAAAGAACCCCTGCAATCAAAGCCGCCATCCTCCCCAGCCCCAGCCGCAGCGCAAGATTGAAAACTATGAAAACAGTGAATATGTGCAGGACTAGATTGACCGCCCTGAACGCAGGCGAATATATTCCGGCTGTCTTAGCGTTAACCCAGTACGAAAAAACCGTAAGCGGGCGGTAAAGTCCCTGTGCCATCGCATCCGTCCAGTAATCTCTTTTCCAGCAATCCGTGAATGGACGGTCCTCCTTGTAAAAAGGGTCTTCCTGAACCAGGGGAATATCTGAAAAAACAAATTCCCCCCTTGTCGAACCGATATAAGGGACAACTGCTGCGAAAAACAGGATACCCCACATGCAATATCTATTGTCAAGGATCTTTTTCATTCGATATATCATTCCGTATTGACATATAATCTTAAACCGTATATTAATATGTCATTGTTCAAGATTCAATTCAATTACCGGTCAGGATGGAATTGTGACGGGAACCGACAGCTCAAATACCGAAGCAGCCCCTTTTCCAAAAATGAAAAGACGGTTCATCGAATTCACAATTGTCGGAGTTCTTCTTTTACTTCATTTCTCCCTGGTTTTTACGGCATCACAGCGTAAATCACCTGTTTTCGATGAACCTGTCCATATTGCAGGAGGACTCAGCTACTGGCTGGAAAAAGACTACCGCATCAATCCGGAAAACGGGAACTTCCCACAGAGATGGGCGGCAATTCCACTCACGTTTCAGAAACTCAAATTCCCTGATCTAAGACAAATACCGCTTGTGCAAACTGATGAGTGGACAATCGCAGGGGATTTCCTTTTCAAATCCGGCAACAGTCCTGAAAATATTCTGATGTCCTCAAGGGCAATGATAACCATACTCAGCCTGCTAACAGGCCTGGCTGTCTATTTTTACTCAAGGAAAATATTCGGAACAGGGGGAGGCCTTCTATCTCTTGCACTATATATTCTTTGTCCTGAAATACTTGCACATGCCGGATTCGCCACATCCGACATGGCGGCTACCATGGCGTTCACCCTGGCGCTTATCAGCATATGGAATGTCCTTAACAGGGTCACCGGCAAGAACATTGTTTTTTCATCGCTGGCCCTGTCTCTTCTCTTTGTTTCAAAATTTTCAGCATTCATTATAATCCCTGTTTACTTGATTCTCATTCTCATCAGGTTAAGGAGCGGGAAACGCGCCGAATGTGTGATTTTTTCCCGAAGCATAATTAACGATACCCAGGGGAAACAGCTTCTTTCCTATTTCGCAGTATTGTTTGTAAATCTTATTTTCATTTTATTTTTCATCTGGATGTCTTACGGATTCAAATTTTCCATTCTTAACGCTCCCAAACCGGCCGATATGATTACCCTGGATAAAGCCATGGAAAACAAATGCAAATCAGCCGGAAGAGCAGGAGAAGCATTGCTTGCCGTAAAAAAAATGAAACTCCTTCCCGAGGCGTATCTCTATGGTTTCGCTTTGGTTCTGAAGGGATCAAGCGCCCGCAATTCCTATCTGAACGGAGAGCTCAGCACCCGGGGCTGGTGGTATTTCTTTATTTACAGCTTCATGGTAAAAACACCCGTCCCCCTGCTTCTGATTTTCGCAATTTCCCTTTTTGCATTGTTCAGGGTAAGGATATTGTCCAATGACAGACTTTACATGCTGACCCCGTTCCTGGTCTTTATTCTGATTTATTTTCTCTTTGCCATATCAAGCAGGCTGAACATAGGGAACAGGCATCTCCTGCCCATTTATCCCTGCATTTTCATAATCTGCGGCTCCGGATATTTACTCTTGCGAGCAAAGCTGCCGATTGTAATTCTAACGGCTTTTCTGATTGCATGGTTCGCCGCCGAATCCTACAGTATCCGGCCACACTACCTTGCATATTTCAACCAACTTGCAGGAGGAGCTGAAAACGGGTACAGGCATCTCTCGGACAGCTCTCTCGACTGGGGACAGGATTTGAAAGAACTCAGAAAATGGGTTGACGACAACAATCAAAACAAGGAGAATGTATATCTTTCATACTTCGGAACTGCCGACATCAGTCATTACATGCGGGACTATAAACAGCTGCCATGCATTTTTGAACAGGAAAGAAGAACAGATGATTTTTTTGAACTTAAGGGCGGCATTTACTGCATCAGCGCCACAATGTATCAGTCTACATACTACAGCCCCGGGTTGAAGAAATCTACAGGATTGAATTTGTCTGATATAAGTGAAAATCTGTTCATTGACATTTCTTTAGAAATGAAAAAGTTCATCGAAGGTAAAACAGATTCGCCAAATACCGGCCAACATCCCGCAAAAGCTGCCAACCTTGCTTCCTTCAAGAAAAAATATGATATTTACGACTATCTGCGATTTGCAAAACTCTGCATGTATCTCCGCCTCCACGGAAAAGAACCGGATGCCTATGCCGGCTATTCCATACTCATATTCAGGCTTACAGACAAGGAAATTAAAGAGGCTTTGTCAAAATGAGTGAAGGGAACCCATGAAAATTATCCTGTCGTACGCCATAGTCAATTTTCAGAGGTTCCCTGTGAATTGAAATTGAATCCCCCGTGAATTATCTTGAGAACTGGTTGCAAAATTATTCAGCCATAACCAAAGGGAACGAGAGTGCCTGAAATTTCAAAACCATATTCCCCGGCTGAAAAATCCGCTTTAACCGGGAAAGACATTATCAGGGAACTGATCCCGGCATTGCTGCTTCTTTCAATTTATTCAGTTCTCGTGGTCGGCTCGACATTCGGAAAAGCTCCGGTTTTTGATGAACCTTTCCATATTACAGGCGGTTATAATTATGTGAAAAACGGTGACTTGAAAATGTCCTCGGAAGGGGGGTTCCTGACAGAAGCCTGGCTTGCCCTGCCTTTAGTTCCACAGAAACTTAAATTCCCGAACGGGGGCGATAATTTCTTCTCCGGGGCGGATGAGTGGGAGACATCACGGGATTTTCTGTTCCGCTCAGGCAATGATGCCGATTCAATGATTCTGCATTCCCGCATTATGGTTCTGCTGGCAAGCCTTTTCCTGGGGATTGCAATCTATCTCATTTCACGAAGCGTCTTTGGCCCTTCCGGCGCTTTAATATCCTTGCTTCTTTTTGCTTTTACCCCTGATTTCCTGGCTCACGGGGGACTCGCGACAACAGACATGACATCTTCTTTTGTTTTTATTATCACAATCTGGACCATATGGAAATTGGTCAATAAGATCTCACCGGCAACAGTCATTTTCTCATCTCTCGCCTTGGGACTGCTCTTTGTGACAAAGCATTCAGCTGTCATTATGATCCCGTTTTATCTTATCATGATCATGCTGCGCCTCTTCTTCGGAAAACCTCTTCAGGTAAATTGGTTCGGGAAGACATTTGTACTCAAAACACAGAAAATGCAACTCCAGGCGCTTATTGGAGCAGGACTTGTGAATGCCGTAATCATAATATTCTTCATATGGGCGGCGTGCGGATTCAGATATTCAATGCTAAGGGACGACTCCGGACAGGACAGAGTCGCCCTCGACCAGGCAACCGAATCATATTTAAGTCAATCTGGCACTTTCGGCAATTTCATATCTGTTGCAAGAAACTGCAAAATCCTGCCTGAGGCTTATCTCTACGGTTTCACTTTCTTCATAAAATACGGTAAATCCAGATATTCTTTCCTTGACGGTGAATTCAGCACCCAGGGCTGGTGGTATTTTTTCATTTTCACATTTCTTTATAAAACCCCTCTGCCTCTTATTTTCCTGCTTATGATTCCCATATTGATCCCGGCAAAAGCAAAGGGCAATTTCAATAATCCGGTCGCAGCCATGGCAGGTGACAGGTTTTATCCGCTGATACCATTCGTTATTTTTATAATCATATACATGCTTTTTGCCATGACCAGCAGGACAAATATCGGACACAGGCATCTCCTGGCGGTTTATCCGGCTCTTTTCATACTTGCCGGCTCGCTTTCAATGTTGCTGTCCGGAGGACGGAAAATCATAAAAGTCATTATCCTGTCTCTTTTCGCCTGGATGATAGTTGAAACAGTGGCTGCATGGCCTAACTACATCTCATATTTCAACCAGCTTGCGGGCGGCTCCAAAAACGGATACAAGCACCTTGCAGACAGTTCACTTGACTGGGGGCAGGATTTAAAGGGGCTAAAATCATGGCTTGAGAAAAACAATCCCCAGTGCAGAAATGTTTATTTTTCCTTCTTCGGAAATACAGATGTCGAATATTACGGATTAAAAACAAAAATGCTTCCAAGTTACCGCAGTCAGAAATCGGATGAAGTTTTTGAATTAGGGGAAGGGACATACTGCATAAGTGCGACAATGTTCCAATTTCTCTATCTGTCTGAATCATGTTACGGTGAAACCGGATTCGATGTTGCCGATGCCGACGACAATTATTTCAAGGCTCTCTCTGAAGACATGAAATCTTTCCCAAATACGGGAAAAAGGGCTGATCTCACAATTGAGCAGAAGAGAAAATTCAGGATTTACGAATATCTCAGGTTTATAAAACTGTTCCTTTTCCTGCACAACCGCGAACCTGATGAGATAATCGGGAATTCCATCCTGCTTTTCAAGGTTTCAGACGAGGATGTTAAAAAGTCGCTTTCCAACTGATCCCCAAAACACGAACAAGTTCCAAATTTCAAACAAAAAATAAGAACATGCCTTGCGGCATTGACTACAAACAAACACCATCGAATTAGTTGGTAGTTAAGCCCGCAAGGGCTGTTCTTTTGCATTTCCTGTTTAATTTATTTGTTTGGATTTTTCTATTTTAAATATTGTTTGGAACTTGGATTTTAAAAGCTTGGAATTTTCGCACTTCCCTCTCGAATTCACGCACGCCCCATAAGCCTGTCAATATCAAGAAGTTCGCCAGCATCAAGAAGTCTGATTTTTTTCTTGAGAAACCCTTCGGAAAGAAGTGTCATTTTCGCGCACGTCTCCAAGACCTCCAACCTGTCAAAAGCCTCAAGCAGCGATTTCCCGACTGTAAGGACACCATGATTTTTCATGATAATGCAGTTTGCGGATTTCGCAGTTTCAGCGACAACTTCAGCGAGTTTGCCAGTCCCCATCAGACGATATGGGGCATAAGCCGGTTCACCCAAAATGGCATATGACTCGGCAAGAAGGCGGCAGTTTATCCGCGCATTCGTCGCCGCAAAAGTGCTGGCAACTACTGGATGCGCATGGACAATGGCTTTTATATCCGGTCTGGCCTCATAGATTTTCAGATGCATGGAGCTTTCAATACTCGGTTTGAATTTGGAAAGGATTTTTCCGTTGATGCCCATAATCCCTATTTCAGATCCCTTCATCCGCCCTTTGTCCGATGCTGAAGGTGTGATAAGGATTCCATCTTCGGAAAACCTGACAGAAAGATTCCCCCCTGATGTTGTAGTAAGTCCCTGTTCGTAAAGCCTTCTCATGAAATATGCGACTTCTCCCCTGCATGCATTTAATTTCTTATTCATAGTTGGGCTTTCTTCTTGTTTCCATTATTTGCAATAAGTTTGAAGAATATACCTTTGAGGGATAGAATAATAAAGGAAGCCTCTGAAAATTGGCATATGGCGCGTAAAAAAAATGCAAGCCAGGCGTCTTTCCTGCGGATGAGGTTAAATTAAATAATAAGGATGATATCATGAAGTTTGGAATTATCGGGGGAAGCGGAGTTTATGATGCTGGAAATATTCAAAACCTCAGGGAAATATCAGTAAGTACGCCTTTCGGCAATCCTTCCGATAAACTGACGACAGGGAAAATCGGGGGTATTGAATTCGCCTTTCTCCCAAGACACGGCAAAGGACATGGAATCCTTCCCGGCGAACTCAATCACAGGGCGAATATCTTCGCCATGAAGAAAATCGGAGTGACTCATATCCTAAGCATATCGGCAGTCGGAAGCCTTCAGGGCAAATATAAACCCAGGGACATAGTTGTTGTCGATCAGTATTTTGACAGAACCAAAAAAGGATCCGAGCATACATTTTTCGGAAATGGGATAGCCGCCCACATATCCATGGGGCATCCGGTATGTCCGGAGCTTGCGGAACTGGCGTACATGGCCGCCTCCTCTTCGGTAAATGAAATACATGGTTCAACCAAGAAAAAACCAAAAGTACACAAAGGCGGGACTTATCTCAACATGGAAGGCCCCGCCTTTTCCACAAAAGCGGAGTCCCGGGTTTTCAGATCCTGGGGCATGGATGTCATCGGGATGACAAATATCGGAGAGGCAAAACTTTCCCGTGAGGCTGAAATATGCTACTGCACTCTTGCGATGGTGACCGATTACGACTGCTGGCATCCTGACCACGACCATGTAACCGTAGACATGATTATAGAAAATCTTGTGGCCAATTCCGGTATTGCGAAAAACATCATCTCCAGGCTCCCGGAATTTAAAAACATGCTCAAAGGCAAATGCTCCTGCGGCAGCGCCCTGGCCTGTGCAATTATCACAGCCAAAGACAGAATACCTGCAAAGATCAAAAAGGATCTGGCACCCATTATCGGCAAATACATCAAATAGCGAAATTTATGACTAAGAATGCCCCTTTCCGAGATCTGTCAAAAAAAAAGGTTTGCAGGAATATCTCATCGTGTATTCCTTTGTTGATAATCCTGCTTTGCCTGCTTTCCTATTCCAGAGGCTTGACAGGAGACTTCGTATTCGACGATACGGTATTAATTGCAAATGATCAGTTCTACAAGACTGAATCAAATCCGTTCAAATGCTGGGATCGCGGGTTCTGGTCTGACGGCAAGGGCGGTCTTTACAGGCCTGCGGTGATTTTCTCCAACTGGCTGAATGTTAAACTCTTCGGTCTTTCCTCTCCTATGTTCAGGGCTGTAAACCTGCTCCTCCACATGGCAGTGGCATTTCTTGTCTATCTGCTTGTAAGGAAAATCAATCTGGGACAGTCCTGTGCGATAATCGCCTCTCTGTTATATGCCGTCCACCCCCTGCACTCGGAAGCGGTCATTCCCGCTTTCGGAAGAGCCGAACTTCTTTGCGCAATTTTCTTCATACTCGCATTCATGTTCCACATCAGAAAAGAAAATTTCAGAAGTTCTGCAATACTTGCCGGCATATTTTCCCTGCTGGCGTTATGGTCAAAAGAACACGCTGTCGCCTTCATCCCGCTCTGTCTCCTGTATGATTTGTCCCTTGGAAAAATCAAAGACAGAAAGTTGATATTGAAATATTCCGTTTACATTGTCTGCTTGGGGTTGTTGATATTTTCAAAATATTCAGCCATGCATACGATTTTCCCGTACAAGGATAAAAATGAGGCTCTGGTTGACAACAGTTTGGCCCTGTGCAACACCTCCGAACGCGTCGTCAGCGCCGTCAGAATCCAGGGAATAACCCTGGGTAAGTTCGTATATCCTGCAAATCTGTCCCATGATTATTCATATGCTCAACTCCTCCCGTCAAAATCAGTCTATGACGTTAAGGCTCTTTTAACCTTGACAATATTTTTAGGGTTGCCGGCTTGGCTGATTTATTCTTATCAAAGAAGGAAAATGTCCGTTGTTTTCCTCGTTTCCGCATACGCCATATGCGTTATTCCGGCGGGAAACTTCATAATTCCGGCAGGGACAATTTTTGCAGAGAGACTTTCATACATACCTTCAATATGGCTTTGCATCTTTTTATCTCTTGCCTTTATAAGGCTTTCAAAGAGTATCCCCCCTTTTCTAGCCTTGTTTGCCTTAATATCAATCATCAGCCTGCTTTCATACCGGAGCATTCTCCGCTGCAATGACTGGCAGAACAGGATGAGTCTTGCAGTTTCAGGGATCAAGACCTCGCCTTTAAGCATAAAAACCTGGGGAAATCTTGCCGTCCAATTTGAGGAGGCCGGACAATACGGGGAGGCAATCGCCGCATGCAACATTGCTCTCGGTATTTATCCGGACGACCCGTCGGTCTATCTCAAAAGGGGAACCTATTACACCCGGCTCATGATGAATGATGATGCTGAAAAGGATTTTAGAAAGGCTCTGTCAATGAATCCGGAATATCTTCAGGCAAAAATTAATCTTGCGATTGTTTTGGCAAATACGGGAAAAATCGAATCCGCAAAACAGATATTGAAAGAAATTCTACAGAGATATCCGTCACAGACCGCTGCATCTGAAATGCTTGAATCATTGGAAAAACATTGAAATAGAACGGTGTTCTAATGATTTATCTCTCTTTTTCAGACTCATTTATAAAATACTGGCCAATTGAAAAAGTAAACGCACATTTGTCAAGTTAAACGCACGTTACCTAGAGAAAGTTGTGCGTTTAGTTTGACAAACGGATAAAAAAGGTTTGAATTTCTCTTCTCAAGAGATAAAAACGCATGTGTTTTGTGCTTTTACTCTGACAAAAAAGACAATACGCCCCCATGGCGTTACGCTCAGTCAGTTTTTCGGACATACTGAACGCACCCCCTGAAATTTACGAACCTGAATGAAAACGGCAACGACTATTTATTGATCAGGTCGGGCAATAAACAGACTGCGTTGGGGCCGATCAGCGTGATGCCCAGTTTTTCCAAAATATCCTTTCCGTAAATGGTTTCAAAGAGGGTGATAGCCGGCACATCGTTGAGGCTTTTCCTGGCAAAACTATTCATGTGCGACAGCATGAGATTAATGTCTGCCTGAGTAATATTGTCAAAACTTCTCCCTTTGGGCAGAACTTTGCGGAGGTTGAGATGGTTGTTTTCCACATGTCCCTTTTGCCACGAAGAATAAGGGTTGCAGTAAAAAATCCTGGTTCGCCGCTCTCCGGATATGGGACTCATTTCCAACGCCGCCGGATTGGAAAATTCGGAACCGTTGTCGGTCAGGATGACGGGGAATAGTTTTTGAAAGACCGCAAGCGTCAATCGTTCCTCCATCAGATTGAAGATGTCGATGACCGATTGAGAATTGTTGGCGTTCCGCAGAAAGGCGAACATCAACCCGCAATTGTTGAAATGAATGGTGAGCAGGACTTTGCCGCCGATGCCGCCAAGAACGCTGTCCATTTCGACCACCGGCGAATCCGGATGTGCTTCGCAGTATTTCTTAAAATCATCATGCGTTCGACTGAGCCGGCATTTTGAGTCCACCTTGTGTTCCAGATTTTTCCGTTTGCGCGGCTTCATGCTGCACGATCTGGGCATATCGCCACGCTTGGTTCGGATGAGCCCGGCGTTGACATAGCGATAAACACTCTTTTCGCAAACCGTGAATAAATCTCTGTTCGCACTCAGGATGTGGTGAACCGACTGCCCCTTTTGGGTGCCGGTATGAATTACACTGCTGATCGCGGCCCTTTCCGTTTCGGTGAGATTTGCTCCTTTTCTTGATTCAAGCAGCACTTGCCGATATGCCTGTTGCGCCGCCGCATGGAGGTAAAACTTTTTCTTCAGGACGCATTTGTGCTCCTCGGAACACCCGTTGCAGACATAGGGCGGTGCG
>JBAYFV010000021.1:0-19576 GCA_041666985.1 Victivallales bacterium | reverse complement strand
CTCACCGAGAATCCTCCTGAACCTCTTATCAATTTCCCGGGCTGTGATTTCCGCCGGATAACCGTCCGGCTTTCCAATCAGTGTTTCAGGTATGTGCGTGGTTTTCAAAATACTTGTCTCCTTGATTCTGACTGCTTTTCAATTTACCTGTTTATTCAATAAGCTTCAAAGCATCCTCGGCGTTTTTTTCCCTCAGGGCGGCGGCATCCCGCACAGCCGCAAGCATTCCATCAAGCGATTTCGTCGTCCTGGCCTGCTCATACGCCGTTTTTACATCTGCAAAGCTCTTCGCAGCGGCTGAGCGGGCTGCGGTGACCGGCGGAGTAACCGGAATGACCGCCTCCGGCCACGGAGCTGGACTCTCAAGTAATCTTCCGGTGCGGGCGATGAGGGAGTCAAACTCGGTCAGCGGAAGAACAGGACTCCAGTCAATTCTGTCAATCTGGGCGGACACCTGCGAGAGTGTTTCACTCAAGAACATGCGTCCGGCATCCTCCCACGGAGTGTCGAGGAAATACCCGAGCGCGAGAACCGTTGTCCTTATGCCCGGCTTCATCACTATGGCCGTACCCACACCATAAGTTCCCGCAACTTTGACTTCCTCCACTTCATTGGGCTGATAGACAAGGAAACAGCCGTCCCGTGTCTGCTGATACTTGTTGTGATAGGCGAGACCCGCAGTTTCAGAAGGCAACGTGACCTTTCCACTGCCCATGTTTTTGTGTCCTCCGGGAAAAAGAATCCAGCGCTCGCGCTCCGGCGGCCCCGAGCTGCATGACGGATAGCAGCCAAGCTGCAGTTCCTTGAGCAAGGCATCGCCTCCATTTACGCTTATCCTGACGAAGAGCCACTCCTTCCATGCGGAATCATGCAGAACACGCAATCTCAGACCTGGAGCATCCTTTTCTTCTGCGGAAGAAGCGTCGGCAAGCGGCCAGATGAATTCCGCCATTGCCCGCTTCCCTTCCGCGAGTGTCTGGCATTCCCTGAGAATGTAGCGCCCCGTCCCGTCAAAGTTCTTTCCGTTACTGTTGACTGCAACCTTGAGAAATGATTCCGAACTCCAATTCCATCCTTTCTCCTTCGGCCAGAGTAAACCAAACCGGCGGTCGCAATATTTCTCCTGGATGAGCTCGGACGAATCCTTCCTGTGGAGTCCCTCGTAGTTGATGTTGGCGGCGCCAATAGAAACTGCGGTGCGGCTCCTCCAAAACCCTTCCCCCCTCGACTTCTCCTCGGTATCGGACCTGGTGATGGAGACATCTCCCGCCGCTGCGGATACGGCAAGCCAGAACATCAATAGAATGCAGTTGGTTTTCATGTTATTTGACAGCAATCTCGCTTGTTGCGAACAAACCTGTACGGATGTCCGTCAACTTTACAATATATTTTCCGGCCTGGTCATTGAAGGCGAAACGCACCGGCTCCGTCTTCTGCTTTCCGTCTGCAACCAGAACTTTCATCGCCAGCCTGTACGGCTTCCCGTCCGGACGCATGACTTCGATCCGGTATACTCCTCCAGTTGTCAAAGTTGAGAGGTCAAACGTCACCGCTCCTCCCAGCTCGGTCTTCGACGCGCTCAGCGCGAGTTTCGGAGCGGTCATCTTCTTGTCGGCGAGGAAATAAACTTTGAACGGTTCGTCCAGCGTGTCAGAGATTGCGCCACCCTTGGAGAGAAATCCGCCATCCGCCCGGTAGATGAAAGACTCTTTGGGCAATTTTACAGTGAATTGCCTGCCGACATCCTTGGGATCGGTTAGCAGACCTAAGACAACACCGCCCGGCGCATTGCGCAATCGCACCATGACGCGGCCGGCGTTCAATCCCTCCACAGCCACTCGGGACTTGACACCCGCTGCGGCGAGAAGATCCCTGAAGAAGACATCGAACGGCGTCTCCGCCGATGCCGTGCCTCTGGCGGAACTCATGGCGAAGTTCAGCAGACAGGCTGAACCACCGCCCAACTCCTTCACTTGAAAGACCGGCGCCTCTGTGGACGTGAACACCTTTGCGGCATCAAGCCTCAATGCCTTGCCGCGGAGCGTCCCCGATGCTGATACGGCCTTCAGTTCCGGTTTGTTTTTTTTCGCAAAAACCTCGCCTGGAAACAAATCGGAAAGCTGTCCCTTTTCAACCGTTGGCCGCCCGAAGCCGTTAAGCAGTCCGGGGTTGAGGTCGGCAACGAGGATGCCACCTTTTTTCACGAAGCCGCGCAAGACATCCGCCTCTGCATCATCGATAACCGACGCACCACAAAGGAAGAGGATCTTCACCCCGTCCAACTTGCCGGCCTTAATGCCAGTAGGCGTGACATAGTCGAAGCTGAACCCGTTCCGGTAACAGAAATCCTGAATGCAGCTTGCTGAATCAACGGGGCTGGCAAAGCGTTCGTCCAGAAGCGCCGCCCGCGAGCTCATATGACACCAGCGGATGGCGATGCCGTTCCTTTCCATCGGGGCGGTGATGAGGAGTTGTGCAAGTCCGTTCTGGAGCTTCATGAGCCTCGGCTTCAATTGTTCGAAATATGCGGCGTATGAAAAATCCACCGCCAGCATTCCCTCTGCCGAGACGCTTGTTGCGAACCATGAGCTGCCGTTGACAGTTCCCGCGAGCAGCGGACGCCAGAGGGGCATTGGATAAATGCTCCGTCCGCCGTGGCTTCCCACGTAGCCGCCCCACCATAGAGTGCGGATACGGTCGCCGCCGACGCTGCGCAACACCTCGTCCATCACCGGATCACTGTACGGACCCCAGAACTCAAGCCCGTCGATTGTCCGTTCCAGATCGCCCGGCTGAGATCCCTCCGCACCCACCAGCGCATGGGGATCCGCTTCTTTTATCCATTTCGACAGCAGGTGATGTGTGTCTGCGTATTCCTTCTCGACAAATGCGCAGTGGTCGAACCAGGCGGCAAAGCGTCCCGTGTCCTTCATCTCCTTTTCGGTCTGGTTCTCAACCTTGTCAAACGAGGCGTACGAGGTTCCCCATTCACGGTTTAACGCATCGATTTTGACATATCGTTTCTCGAGAAAGCTTCTGAACTCCTTATCCTCGGATGGAGAGTATCCGATGCCGTAGGAGAATCCGTTCTCATCGCCGAGTGAATAGATGGCGGGGCCGAGCTTCGGCAGATTCCTCATACGCTGGAGAAAGCACGAGCGCCCGATCTCGCGGGCCGCCGGGTTGTAGATTGACTCGTCGCCCCTGAGCGCCTCGATGTCCTTCTTCCTGTCATCCGTCGGAAAATACCATGCTCCCTTCGTCCAGTCCGGCTTGTCCTTGTCGGGATTCAGCGCGATACGGGTCATGTACGGCACGAAGCGCTGGTCGAAAATAGCCGCCGCCGTGGCGTTCCCAGCTTCAGGGGAGGGATGCGTAAGTCCTGCGCGCCAGCCGAGGGCCTCCACAATCTGCGCGGCGAACATAGGGGAAAGGATTTCAGTCACGCTGTCCCAGGCAATTGTCGGAAAGAGGGCGAGCGAACGCTCCGGGAAAAACAGGATCTTCTGGACTTTTGCCAGCACTCCCTCTTTCGCCAGAACTTCCGCACTCAGGTATCCGGCAATCGTTGGAAGCGGTATGACTTCAAGTCCGATGGACAGTTCGTTCTGCCCGCTTTTCAGAGGCAGCTCCTTTCTCGCCCAAATCCGACCATAGGGGGAGTCGGACAAGGCAACGGCAACCCGCGCATCGTCTGCAAGAGGTTTTTCCAGGTGGAGAGTGGCGCAGACTTTCTCCCCTTTTTCAAACGAATCCCTGCCGGACATCAGCTCCAGCTTGCCAACAGGAGAAACAACAGTGAAGACTCGGTAGCCAAAATCCTCTACGCCTTTCTCGGTGAGAAGTCTTGCGTCAAGAAAATGGATACCCGCCTTCAGGAACGGCGGGGTGAACTTCACAGAGGCTTCCGTCTGCTCAAAGGCGACCGGTATTTCCCATGAACCCTCGGCCTTGTTCCATTCGTCGCGGATACGCAGGAGGAGTTTGCCCTTCCCCCCCTGAACGCCACGCAGCTCGAATGCGGCGGGTGTCCGGGAGAGAGCTCCGGCATCGTATTCCTTCCCCGGCTCGAATGGAGGCTTGACGAATTTCATTGTTGGAGAGCGGCCTGCCGCCCACATGGCGGAACGGGCCACAAGGACAAGGCAATTCTCATAGCGGGACATCCAGGTGGCGCTGTAGGCGCTGAGGGGCGTCAGGCTTAGTCCGCCATAGTGCGCACCATGCCATGTCCGGTAGTCAATCCTGGCGATCCGCCCCTTACCGAAGCGGAAGCACTGAAGGAGCTTGTCCTCGGGAACCGCACTGGCCTTCTCCGACAGACCAGATTTTTCCGCCATTGACAGGATTTCGCCTGCACCGTCTGCCGGTTGCGCAAACAATTTTTTATAAGGGATGTCACGCGGATGGACGATGACCAGCCCCGTACCGTCGGCCACCTGGCTCAGGATGCGGTACTTCGCTTCCGGAGGCAGCATGTTGAGATCGCAGTTGCCGAGGACGATCACCTCGTATTTCCTGTCAAGCTTCCGCAGCAGCTCCGCCTCCTTTTCAGCAGTGGTGGTTCCCTCCACTGCGCCGTCATACATGTTGTCCTGGGCCAGGGGAGCGCAGGCCCGGAAGCTGACGAACGCCTCAAAATCGAGGTCGAGCCGCTGTGCCAGTTCCACGAGTTCCCGCGCCGCAATATTCCTGGGCGAGAGCAGCAATGCCCTGACGGGACCGCCTGCGAGCGGCTTCGCCCATTCAAGGTGCGGCGTCTCAACCTTCATCGTCACGTCCCGGAGATAAGATCCGTCAAGCTTGCCGCCGCCCCCGGCCATCGCCATAAAGGCGAGAGGGGAAAGGATTGCCGATAAAAAAAGAACCGCCACAATCTCAGATTTCATTACATCACCTCGTTGTTAGTTATCTTTATGCTTTTGAATTCCATTCCTGGAGCTAATTTCAAAATTGATGAATTTAAGGTAGGGACGGCTCTCCGCAGCCGTCCGTTCTTAAGCGGCGCGTTACGGAGAACGCGCCCTACCTTAATATGCTTTTGCAATTGGCTCATAAATCCGCCAGTTGCCGGACGCGCGCCTCCCAATATACGGCGTCGGCGCGGTGTTTGAGCTCCGCAGTCTTTCTCAAAACCACAATCGCGGCCATTGCATCTGGAATCTTTTCAGGAATGGCGGCAATCTCTTTTCGAACCGACTCCAGCTCCTCCCCCGGCAGTGAACCACCCGCAGCCTTCAGTCTTGAAACCTCGCCGTCAGCGCGCCGTAATGCTTCATGGAGGCTGTCAATCTCTTTCCGCGCCATTGTCTCCGCCCGCAGGCTTTTACGTTCGCCGCTGGATTCACAGACGAGGATATCCTCACCGTCAAGAAGGCTCCACGGCGGAGTAACGGTTTTTGCCATAAGGTCGGAGACCTCCGTCAAATTGAGTTTCCCCTCCTTGCCGAAATACAGGTAGCCGAACTTGTCGGGACTGGTGTAGCTGCCGCCGGGCGACCACGTCATTCCCTGGAACGCTCCGGAGGTGTAGGCGTAGCGCGCATGGCAGAATCGCCAGATATCGCCGGGTGCCGCCTTTTTCTCCAAATCACCCCACGGGAAAAACGCTTCAATAACCCATGCGCCCTGACGCTTGCCGACAGCCACCCGCCATCCTATTCCATTCCAGTTGGCGAGCGAGATCGCGGCATCCACCCGCTTCATGTCCGCCTGAACGCCAAGGGAATTGACAACAAACTTGAGAAAGCCTATCCCCGTTCCTGTCGGATCAAAGTATATTTCCGCGCAGTCATCCTGCCACAGATCCTGGTTGTCCCTAGTGACATGTTTCGCCGAGATCTTGTCCATGTTCGAGTCGTAATTGATAATCCCAAGATATATTCCCTTGTCATCGTACAGCATCCTGAATTCAGTCCGTAATGCGCCTGGCCCCGGGCTGACCTTGAAATATTCATAATAGTCCATGGCGCGGCCGGCCGTTTCCCATGCGGGATCGTCCAGGGTTCCGTCAATGGCGGGAGGAGTCTTGCATGGTTTGACATCATAAAAGGCGATGATATTCATTTCAGCCCCCCGTACCGGGACAAATCCCAGAAGGACACCGATCATCACAACGCACAGCACAATTCGCATAATTCCTCCGTTTTTTCCTGCCATCATACATTTTCCTTTAAATTTTATTGTACCGGCCAGAACCACGTATATCTGAGTTCTCCCAAGTCAACCCCCTGGGTTGTATGGTGCGGGAACACTGAAACTCCTCTCGCTGAGCCGTCAACGAAAGAAAGATTGACGGAATTCTTTCCATGTACCGGCCAAGTACTGGTCCAAGGTGAGGAATAGCGAGACCCATAGTTCGAATACCAGGTTCCTGTCAAACCATTATAGGAATCAATCAGCAGAGCTTTGTCCGGTTTTACCGACGGAATTTTAAGGCCAACCAGATTGATGTTGATAGCGTAATTAGTCCATGCCTGCGAACCACCACTAGAGTAATCCGCTTTGTTTGACTGGCAGAAATATGGATTTCCGCTTTTCACCCCGAAGCCCTTGTGAGGAATGTAAACCGGACCGATAATGGTGCTGCCGTTGAGCGCCCCAGCCAAGCATTGATACCACGCGGCTGAAGTTGAGGTATTATAAAAAGGTTTGGAATCGGGAAAGTATCCGTTGAAATCATCGCAATACATGAAGGTTCCCTGGGACAGGGATTTCAGGTTGCCGAGGCAGTCCAATTCCCAGGCCTTGTCCTTGGCGTTCTTGAGAGCCGGAAGTAACATGGCGGCCAGAATTGCGATTATCGCAATTACAACGAGAAGCTCAATGAGCGTAAAATATTTTCTCGCCGAAAACATTTTACATCCTGGGATCTTTGATTTTTCTCTTTTCATGACATCCTCCTGTTGTTATACTATCAAGTTAATTTCAAAACTGCTGAATTAAGGTAGGGACGGCTCTCCGAGCCGTCCGTTTGAGGCGGCGCGTTGCGGAGAACGCGCCCTACCTTCGGCATTTTGAAATTGTCTCTGTCAAGTTTGAAAGCTCAATTCATGTCTCCCGGACGATCAGCTTTGGTTCGATCGTTATCCGCTGTCCGGTTTTGCGCTTGACGATGCAGTCGGACACGATTCTGGCTATTTCCGATTCTTCAATTGAAATTGACGTAAGCGTCGGGTTAAGGATTTCTGTCCATGAAGTGTTGTATAACCCGACAATACTCAGATGCCCTTTGAGATCCAAACCCATTTTTGCCGCAATCTTATATACTGGGACGGCGCGGCTATCGCCAAAGGCGAAGATTCCCAATGAACCTTTATTCAGCAGTTCAGGCAAATTGTTTTCAGACAGATTTTCATTGAACGATGAGATGACATTCAGACACGAGTCCGGGAGGCCTGCTTTCCGGAAAACCGATCTCATGCCCTCCAGCGCGGCTGCATCAATGCATTCCATACGACAGCCGTTGCGTCTGCGTTCCTTCTCGGAAAGCTTTTCAAAAGTAATGAAAAGAAATCTTTTGCGTCCGGCCTTGACAAGATATTCGGCGGCCATGCGTCCGGCCTTGGCGGCGTCAAAGACAATGAAATTGGCTTCCTGGAAATCTATTCCGCTTTCGCATTGGCCGATAAAGTTCAATTGCCGGAAATCAGAACGGTATTCGTGCAGCAGTTTGTACGGCAGGTGCCGGGTTCCGTATATCACCAGCGAATCAAAGCCGTCGGCGATGCATTTTTTCAGACATTTTTCCTTCTGCGAGAGATTGTCATCATAATTAAGCAGGGTGGGGGGCAGGGGAACGCTGTAAAAATCATGTTTTTCCAGTTCACGGCTAATGGCTTCTGAAAGATTCTGGTAAAGGTCTCCACGGGTATGCATTGCCAGTCCGACCTTCTTGATGCCAGTGTCCATTGCCTTCGGCTTGGCAACGGATTCGGGGACTGAAACAAACATGCCTGAGCCTTGAACCCTGTGAATATAGCCGTCGTTTTCCAGTCGCCGCACGGCGTTGGACACAGTCACCAGCGTCGTATTGAAATATTTTGACAATTCCCGGCAGGTGGGTATTTTTTTTCCCGGACTGAACTTTCCGGAAGTGATTTTCTCCTTGATGCTTTCGCCGATCTGGTAATATTTCGGCAATGGAATTGTGTTGTCAATTTGTTTCAACATTTTTACACCAGTGTGAAATTGATATATAACACCAATACAATTATAACTGAAAAAAGGATGATGTCAATTCAGGTTTTTAAAAATATTGAAAATACTTTTCAGGATGCGCAATATGAAAAAGTGTTTGGCGCTTGGGATTTACCCGGAGTTTCGTCTGATTTCAACTTTCGGGTGAAACCGTGAGAAGTCCTTCAACGTATTTAAAATGATTGTCCATCGTTGCCAGATGGGCGCCGTTTTCCATGGTGCAGGAGGCAATCCAGATGTCATTTGTCGGAATTGGCGTCCCGTTACGCTGAAGCTGTTCCAGTACCGTACAATAAAACTCGGAGGTCTCAAGGCTGATGTTGAGAATTGTAACACGTGGAGTTGCAAGGAATTTACGGAAAACCGACAGGTTCTGCGATTCTCGCGAACCCTGTCGAAATCCGGCAAAAAGCTCCCCGGCAACAACCGGGCATATCAGGAGCTCTTCGGCCTGGCGCAATATTGATGCGGGCCATGATTCCCCTGCAAGCCCGCGACTGTAGACATTGGTGTCAATCAGAACTCGTTTCATTTCCACAGCTCCGGATCGGTTTTGCGTTGTTTGGAAACGGATTTCTCGATGATGCGGATGTCTGTTTCGTTCATCGTGCCGATTAAATCATCCAGATCTTTGTACTCCCGGGGCTTACCCGCACCGTGCCCGAGAACATCCTTCTCGATCAGGTCGACAATGAAGCGGTTCATGCTCTTCTTTTCCAGAATAGCGCGCCTTCGGACCTTTTTTACAGCTCCGTCTGTAAGCCCCCTCAATGTAATCAATGACATGCCAGTCCCCTTTGCTATCATTTAGTGATAGCTGTATGATAGCATATTGTGAATGTCAGTGCAAGCGGGAGAATGATGATTTTTTAACGGCTCCTTATTCCGGAAATCACTGTATTTCCAGTTTTTCAGGCTAGGGATTCAAGGAGTTTGAAAATGTCGGTGTCCGTCATCGGTCTCGGGTTGCATTCCATGCTTCTGCTCCGGCAGTTTTTTATTATGGCGGGGAAATGTTCGGATTTCAGCCCGTAGCCGGAGAGATCCGACGGGATTTCAAGTTTTGAACAGAGGTTTCTGATTCCAGTGATGAATTCGTCCGCGCTCCCGAGGCCGCAGGTTTTTGCAAGTTCGTCATAATCGGCACGGCATTCCGGAAGATTCCACTCCAGAACCGGTGAAAGAAGTATTGCGCATGTCACGCCGTGGGGTATTCCGAGAAGGGCGCCTGCGGGATGGGCGAGGCCGTGTACTGCGCCGAGACCGCTCTGTGAAAAAGCCATTGCCGACAACAGGCTGCCCTTCGCCATTGCCGTTCTCGCCACCATGTCGTTTCCGTTTTCACAGGCGTCGGCGAGGCTGTGGAAAATCATTCCGGCGGCTTTGCATGCAAGGGCTCTTGATGCGGAATTCGCATCTGCGGAGGTGAAGGATTCGACAGCCTGCGTGAAAGCGTCCAGACCGCTTGCCGCCGTGAGTCCGGGTGAAGCGCCAAGTGTGAGAACCGGATCGACAATCGCAAGGTCGGGAACCATGAACGGGCTCCGGATTGATTTTTTTATTTTCATCCCCGGATCGGTAAGAACTGAATTTGCAGTTATTTCCGCGCCGGTTCCCGATGTGGTCGGAACGGCTGCGAAAAACAGGCCCTTGTCAACTATCTTCCTGGCGCCGTAGAAATATTCACCGCACGTGCCTTCGCGCGGAATCAGCATTGCCGCCGCCTTCGCGGCGTCAATCACGCTGCCTCCGCCAATGGCGACAACTGCGGTTGCTTTTTCTTTTCTGCCAAGCGCCGTCAGTCCGTCAACCGACGGAATCGGAGGTTCAGGCGGTATTCCGCAGAAATGAATGACTGCGAATGATGAAAGGAGTTTCTCGACTTCTTCGATTTTGCCGGACTGCAACAGGCTTTTTCCGGTGACAAGGAGTATTCGTGATTTCACCGGGAGACTGGCAGGCAGCTCCCTCAGCGAGTCATGTCCGAAAACAATCTTCGGAGGATACAGTAGCGTAAAATCGGGTTTCATGATATTTTTTTTCTCCGAAAAAAATATAACAGGAGGATATTCAGAGGAGATTTTATCCTGAATGCTTTCTTATGCCGTGTTTGTTGGACGTTCGATGTTGAATGTTGGAAGCTCGGTTTTTTGACTTTCTTTTTCAAGTTCCTTCAATGCGGCTTCTGCGGCCGCGCTTTCTGCGGACTTGCAGCTTGTGGCTGTTCCCGAGCCCGCTATTTTGTCATTGACTGAGACGGAAACGACAAATATCCTCTGATGGTCGGGGCCGGTCGTCTCTTCGATTTTATAGACGGGCTTTGTCGCCCATTTCCTCTGGGTCAGTTCCTGGAGGAAACCCTTCGGATTTGCGGCCTGGAGGAGAGATTCGGGAGAAGGATAGAGATCGTCCACGAGGGGGACGAGGAAATTTCTGGCGGCTTCATGTCCGCCGTCCAGGTATATCGCCCCTGTCAGCGCCTCAAACGCATCGCACAGAGTTGAATTCCTCTCATGTCCGTTGGCTTTGAATTCACCTTTGCCGAGCCTGATGAAGTTTCCGAGGCCGATGTTCTTTGCGAAGTTCGCAAGGGTGCTCTGCTGGTTCAGCGAGGATCGCATCTTGGTCAACTGCCCCTCGTCATGCGAGGGGTATCTGGCGTAGAGGTATTCGGTGATTATAATCTGGATTACGGCGTCGCCGAGAAACTCCAGCCGCTGATTGTCGTAGTTCAGCCCTTTTTCAACGGCATGGGAACGGTGTGTAACGGCTTCGATCAGAAACTGCGGGTTTCTGAATTCATAACCGATGTCTTCCAGTTTTGGCAGCGCTTTTTCCTGCATGAAACTATTTCCGGATTAATCTGTGTTCACTCGCTCTGGCACAAATCGAGAATCTGGAGCTGGGGATTTGCTTCGCCGCGGAATTTATTCATCTGGGGTGAGGCGACAATATCCCATAACGGATTAGGCGGCAGGGAGTTCACCGTCCTGTTGAAAGCTATGAACGGTATTGTGTTTTCCCGTCTGTCCTTCAGGTATCCCCGGCAGTGGTTCGCGGCGGCAGGCAGGATTTTAAACGCCTGCAGCCCGTTTATCCTGAAAAGCGGCTGGGAGTTGCAGTAGCCGAAAGGTTCGAGCTTTTCGAGAATGGAAAAGAAGTCTCCGTTCAGTTCGCGCATTTCAACTTCACCGTCAATGGAAAGCTGGGGGGCGGCATGCTTTCTGTTTGTGATTTTCTGGACGGCGGCTTCAAACCTCAGGTTGAATTCCTCAAGTCTGGCGGTCCTTATGCACAGTCCTGCGGCCATTGGATGTCCGCCGTATCTTTCAAGGAGGTCGGTGCATTCCAGCAGGACGTCAAGTATGTTTATGTTGTCTACGCTTCTTCCGGAACCGAGGGCGAGGTCGCCGTTGATGCTGAAAACTATTGAAGGGCGGTGGTGTTCCTTTGCAAGACGCGACGCCACGATTCCAATCACGCCCTGGTGCCAGCCGGCACCGGCGACGATAATGGAGAAATTGCCGGCAAGATCCACTTTTTCCCTGATCTGGGCGGAGACTGCGGAAATTATCTCTTCTTCCTTTGTCTGCCTCTTGTGATTGAATCCCTCGAGCTGTTCGGCATATCTGTATGCTTCGATAATGTTTCCGGTGCTGAGAAGGTCGAATGCGACTTTCGCATTTCCAAGCCTGCCCGCGGCATTGAGCCGCGGAGCGAGGCAGAAAGTTATGTCGGAAGCCTTTATCTCCGAATTTATTCCGGCGGTTTCGCAGAGGGCGCGGATGCCGGGACGGACCTGCCTGCTCAATACTTTCAGCCCGTTGCGCACAAGAATCCTGTTTTCGCCGGTCAGGGGGACGATGTCGGCGACTGTCCCGAGCGCCACAAGATCAAGTCCGTCCCTGAGGTCGAATTTGTCGTCCAGGAAGAGGTTTTCCTTCCCGTATTTTATGAAGGCGTGACACAGTTTGAATGAGATTCCCACTCCCGCGAGAATATGAAGGTCGGCGAGGGAGGCGTGGAGTTTTGGGTTGATTACGCTGAAGGCTTTAGGGATGGCGGCTTTGGGTTCGTGGTGATCCGTGATTATGACATCAACCCCTCTGGATTGCGCGACTTCGACAGTTTCATTGCTTGTGATTCCGCAGTCAACGGTGACGATCAGTTTGTAGTTGTTTTCGGAAAGGGCCTTTGACAGTGATTCAACAGTGAAACCGTAACCGTCGTCAAAGCGGTCGGGCAGGAAGCATGAAACGGAGGCGCCGTTTTCGGAAAGCACCCAGTGGAGGAGGGCTGCCGCAGTTACCCCGTCGGTGTCGTAATCGCCGTGAATCAGGATTTTCTCCTTTGACATCACGGCAGCCCAGAGCCGTTTTGCGGATTCCACCATTCCGGGGATTATATAGGGATCTCCAAGCCCCTGAAGCGGGGTCTGATAGAACAGTTCAGCGGAGCTGCGATTTATTCCTCTTGCTGCAAAGAAGAGAGCCAATGGCCTGGAGCAACCGAGGCTTGTCATCAGTTCTCGTATCTTATTTTCAGGAACGTCAGCCAATTTCCATATGTATTTACCCATTACTCCATGACCGTTATTTGTTTTTGATAAAATAGACTGTGAAATCAAAATTAAAATCATGAAGAGCGACAAACACGAAAAATGAATTGCCGCTTGCAAAAAAAAGGAATTGGAATAAGATAAGGGCTTGCCAGAAACGGGCGGCTGGATTATTGGTTTTCCGGATCGATGGTTTTCTATGGCCAATCGTCCAGTCATCCAAATCATCCGCTTTTTCAGATTTTTTCAGAGTGCCGACATGGCGGAACTGGCAGACGCGCTACGTTCAGGGCGTAGTCCTCGCAAGGGGGTGTAGGTTCAAATCCTATTGTCGGCACCATCTTTTATTTTCACGGTTTGATCTCCAGCCCTTCGGGACGGGAATCCATGTTTTGCATTCTTTGTTGCTTCACCCTTCCCGTATCTCCCGTCAAATGTAAAGGTTATTTCTTAACGACCCCTAATTGCATGAATTATAAACTTTATTGAACTTGAAATTCAATGATGTGTCTTTATCTTGTACGCTTCTGCGCTTCGAAAAAGATTAAAGGCATATCAGATTGTAAAATTTGGAAAGGAGTTTTGGCATGATGTATTCGCATGAAGTGGAACAGATGACTTGTGTTGCCAAGGGGCCCAACCATGGGCCCGCCCCGATACCTCAGGAGGGCAAGTGGACACAGTCAAGGGAGATCAAGGACATCAGCGGTCTTACACACGGTGTGGGCTGGTGCGCCCCGCAGCAGGGCGCCTGCAAACTTACACTCAACGTCAAGGACGGTGTCATCCAGGAGGCTCTTGTTGAGACCATCGGCTGTACCGGCATGACCCATTCCGCCGCCATGGCTGCGGAAATCCTTACCGGCAAGACAATACTTGAAGCCCTGAACACGGATCTCGTCTGCGATGCGATTAACACCGCAATGAGGGAGCTGTTCCTGCAGATCGTCTACGGTCGTACGCAGACTGCGTTTTCCGAAGGCGGTCTTCCGATCGGAGCCGGACTTGAGGATCTGGGCAAGGGGTTGCGCAGCGTGTGCGGGACAATGTTCAGCACCGTGAGCAAGGGGCCGAGATATCTTGAGATGGCCGAAGGCTATGTGAACAGGATTGCACTCGATGAAAACAAGGAGATTATCGGCTATGAGTTCATCAGTCTCGGCAAGATGATGGATGCCGTCAAAAAAGGCGCCGATGCCAACGAGGCGCTCAGAAAAGCGACAGGCACATACGGGCGTTTTGCGGAAGCGAAGTCTTACATTGATCCCAGGCACGAATAGAAAGGACGACACTAAAATGGCACTTTTTGAAAGTTATGACAGAAGAATCAAACAGATCACTCCGGTGCTTGGCAAGTACGGCATGAAGTCTCTTGAGGAGGCCAGAAAGGTCTGTGAAGATAAAGGCGTTAACGTATATGACATTGTAAAGGGTGTTCAGCCGATATGTTTCGAGAATGCATGCTGGGCCTATATTCTCGGAGCGGCTATTGCCGTAAGGAAGGGGCAGACCAAGGCAGCCGACATCGCGGTGACCCTGGGCGAAGGCCTTCAGGCATTCTGCATCCCCGGATCGGTGGCGGACGACCGCAAGGTCGGCATCGGCCATGGCAACCTCGCCTCCATGCTGCTCAAGGAGGAGACCGCATGTTTCGCTTTCCTTGCCGGACATGAGTCGTTTGCCGCCGCTGAAGGGGCAATCGGTCTGGCGAAGTCGGCCAATCGTGTGCGCAAGAAACCTCTCAAGGTGATACTCAACGGTCTTGGCAAGGATGCCGCACAGATCATCTCCCGCATCAACGGATTCACATATGTGCAGACCAGGTTTGACTATTTCACAAGCAAGCTGAACATTGTCAAGGAAACAGTCTATTCCACCGGTGACCGCGCAAAGGTGAGATGCTACGGCGCCGACGATGTCCGTGAAGGTGTTGCCATCAACCATCATGAAGGCGTTGATGTATCAATCACCGGCAATTCCACCAATCCCACACGCTTCCAGCATCCGGTCGCGGGCACCTATAAGAAGGAATGCCTCGAACAGGGGAAAAAATACTTCTCCGTGGCAAGCGGCGGCGGAACGGGACGTACCCTTCACCCCGACAATATGGCGGCTGGTCCTGCATCCTACGGTATGACGGACACCATGGGGCGCATGCACTCGGATGCTCAGTTTGCAGGTTCCTCTTCAGTTCCGGCACACGTTGAAATGATGGGGCTGATTGGAATGGGCAACAATCCCATGGTCGGCGCCTCGGTAGCTGTCGCAGTGGCGATAGAGCAGGCGTCAGCCAAGAAATGATTTGCGTATCTTCTTGGCGACACATAAGATCCCGGCCTGAAAACCGGGGTTTTATGTTTTCAGGAGTTTTGCCACGGCAGCTCTTCGGACGATATTAATATCGTCCGTCAGTCGGATCGAAAAAATCCAATCCGCAATCTGGCTCGCCAAAAGCTGAATTTTCACCCGTGCGGAGTATAAATCCATTCCGGTAAATCTCAAATGTTTTTCCGACAACTCGCAATTCGTAATTCGTAATTCGTAATTCTTCCGGGCTCAGTCCGTCTTCGCGGTTCTCCTGAGGAGGGTCTGCAGTTTTTCCATCCAGACGTAGAACACCGGAGTCGCATAGAGAGTCAGTATCTGCGAGAAAAGGATTCCGCCTACGACCGTTGCTCCGAGCGGCTGTCTCGCCTCGCAGCCTAGCCCTGTGCCGACTGCAAGCGGGATTCCGGCCATCAGCGCGGTGAGGGATGTCATCATGATCGGCCTGAACCGCAGCACAGACGCCTGGATGATTGAATCTTCCGGCGACATGCCCTTGCGTCTCGCCTCGATTGCGAAATCCACCATCATGATTCCGTTTTTTTTCACTATGCCGATCAGCATTATCATTCCGATAAATGCATATATGGACAAATCAATATTGAAAAGCCACAGCGCGAACAATGCTCCGAATCCGGCGAAGGGCAGGGCGGTGAGGATTGTCAGCGGATGTATGAAGCTTTCATATAGGATTCCCAGCACCATGTAAATTATGAAAATGGTCAGTATGAAAAGCAGATTCATCCCTTTCATCGATTTCTGGAACGCCTGCGCAGTACCTTGGAAGGAGCCTGAAACGCCGGCCGGGAAAAGAGGGGCGAGATTTTTTTCAATCGCAGTCACGGCCTCCCCAAGCGCGACACCCGGTTTCAGGTTGAAGGAAACAGTGACCGACGGCAGCTGTCCCGTATGATTCACTGACATTGGGCCTGCGACGATTTTCTTTTTCAGCAGGCTGTCGAGAGGCACTAGCTGTCCTGATTCCGAACGGACGTACAGCAGGGATATGGCTTCCGGAGTGCTTCGTTTTTCCGGCTGGATCTCCATCAGCACGTTGTATTGGTCGTCAGGCGCGAAGATTGTGGAAATCTGCCTTGTCCCGTAGGCGCTGTAGAGGACATTCTCAAGCTGATCCATGGAAACTCCGAGTTTGGAGGCCTGATCCCGGTCCAGTTCAAGATCTATCTGAGGGGTTGAGATCTGGAGGTCGCTCGAGATGTCGAGAAGTTCCGGCATGCTTGACATCTTGTCTTCGGCCACCTGTGCGAATTTGTAGAGGATGTCGGTGTCAGGGCTCAGCAGCGAATATTGATACTGTGACTTGCCACCCCTGGCGCCAATCTGTATTGGGGGCGGATTCTGCACGAAGACCCGGATGCCCGGGGTGTTTGAAAGTTTTTCCCTTAGGACGGCGATGATTTCCTCTACGCCCCTTTTCCTTTCATTTTTCGACTTGAGCGTGATGCTCATGAATCCGGAGTTGGAGGCGGAACTGCCGCCTCCACCGCCGCAGCGCGACATGAACGCTTCAACTTCAGGCACTTCCTGCTGGATGATTTTCACAAGGGCGTCCTGACGTTCCCTCATGGCTTCAAATCCGATTCCCTGTTCAGCCTCGGTTGAAATCATTATCCGGTTCTGATCCTCGCTGGGCACGAACCCTTTCGGGATTACGGTGTAGAGCCAGAACATTGCGAAGATGACTGCTGTTGAAATCACCAGGGTGACCCAGGTGTTATGGACGTTCCATGTGAGAGTTCTCTTGTAGAAGACTACAATATGCGGCCAGAGTCCTTTCTGTCCTTCCTCTGTTTTTTCCATGTCATGCGCAATCCGTTTACTCATGAATCTTGACGAGAGCATCGGGATCAGGGACAATGCAACGGCTCCCGACACCAGCACCGCAGTCCCGATTGTCATTGAAAATTCATTGAAGAGCCTTCCCACGACGCCGCCCATGAAGAGCACCGGTATGAAAACGGCGGAAAGGGAGAGGGTCATGGAGACAATCGTGAAGGCGATCTCTTTGGAGCCGTCAAGCGCCGCCTGAAGCGGGCTTTTCCCCATTTCATAATGACGGAAGATGTTTTCAAGCGCGACAATCGCATCGTCAACCACGAAACCAAGAGACAGGGTCAGGGCCATCAGTGAGAGATTGTCAAAACTGTAACCCAGAAGATACATTATTGAAAATGTGCCGAGGAGCGAGAGGGGAAGCGACATGCTCGGGATGAGTGTTGCGCGGAGATTCCTGAGGAATATGAAGATGATCGTTATGACCAGGCATATTGTCAGCATCATTGTGAATTTGACTTCCGAAGCGGAATTTTTGATTGTTACGGATCGGTCGAAGAAAAGCTTGATTGATACTGAAGATGGTATTGCATTCTGAAGATCCGGAAGAGTCGCCTTCACATCTTCGGCGACCTTGACAGTGTTCACCCCGGGCTGCTTCTGCATGGCGAGGATTATGGCGCGTTGCTGCGAATCGCTTGTGCAGTACCAGGCGGCCGACCTGTCGTTTTCCACGCTGTCTATGGCTGTTCCTATGTCTTCCAGCCTGATCGGCTCCCCGTTTCGCCTGGCGATTATGATTTTATTGTATTCCTCCGCCTTCAGGAGCTGCCCCTTGGGTTGAATGGTGAATGTCTTGGTCTTGCCGTCCAATACTCCTCCGGGGATGTTGACGTTCGCAGCGTTGATTGCCTTCTGCACCTCGTCAATCCCTATGCCGAATGCGGCAAGGCTTTTCGGGTTAACCTGTATCCTTACGGCATATTTCTGGGAACCGTAGATATTCACCTGTGCAACTCCGGGAGTCATGGATATTTTGGGAACCAGTATGTTTTGGGCGATCCTGTCTATGTCGGACATGCGCAGCGTCGGGCTTGTAAGGGCCAGAAAGAGTATGGGCTGGTCTTCCGGATTGACCTTCCTGTAGGTTGGCGGGGAAGGCATGTCGGAAGGCAGTTGCCTGGAAGTTCTTGAAATGGCGGCCTGAACGTCCTGTGCAGCCATGTCAATGTCTCGATCCAGCGTGAACTGCAGTGTTATCCTTACGCTGCCCAGATTGCTTGAAGAGGTCATTGACTCCAGTCCGGCGATTGTGGAGAACTGTTTTTCAAGAGGTGTGGCGACTGCGGAAGCCATTGTTTCCGGACTTGCACCCGGAAGATTTGCGGAAACCTGGATTACCGGATAATCCACGTTGGGCAGGTCGCTGACCGGAATAAGCGGATATGTGAGAACGCCAAACATAAGGATTGCCGACGTAAGGAGCGTTGTCATGACCGGACGTTTGATGAATGGAGCCGAAATGTTCATTCCTTCTCCGCCGCCGTTTCGGGCCTCTTTTCTGCGCCTGTTGAAACGATGGATACTTTTGCGTCGGGGACAAGCCTGAACTGTCCGGTGAGCACTACTGTTTCACCGGGTTGCAGCCCCTTGGAGATGGCGGAAAATCCGGAAGCCGTCCTCTCCACTTCAACCTGCCTGAGTTCTACGGTCGAATCGTTTTTCACTATGAACACCTGCTGTCCAAGCTGTCCGTTCTGTATTGCGTCGGAAGATATTGCCGTATACGTCTCTCCTGATGAAAGTTCGACAGAGACATCGACAAACTGTCCGGGCCAAAGTGTTTCATCGGTGTTGGGGAAGAGGGCTTTCATCCTGACAGTTCCCGAATTCTGGTTTACCGTGTTGTCAATGAAACAGAGTTCGCCTTTGCTTGTAATGTCTTTTTTTGCAGCCTCTATTTTTGCGGTGACCTCGACCTTTTTGCCTTTAGCCATGAGCTTCTGGATCACCGGCAGGAAGCGTTCCGGGAGGGAGAATGCGACATAGGCTGGAGTTGCCGCCGAAACGGTTGCAATGATATTGTCGTTCGCTTTAATTATGGAACCCTCGTGAATGAGGATGTCTCCTACGCGGCCGTCAAACGGGGATTTTATCGTGCAGTATTCGACATCCAGCCTGGCCTTGTCCATGTTGGCCTCGTCGTTTTTCACCGCCCTCTTGAGTGATTCCGAAACGGCCTTGGTCTTGAACATGTCATCTTCGGAAACGGCATTCTTCCTGTGCAGTTCGCTTTTCACTCTTGCCTGTCTCTCGGCATCGTTTGCAAGAACCGTATCCCTCTCCATGTTCGCTTCAATCTGTTTGAGGCTGGCCTCGTAGGGCCTTGAATCTATCTGGGCGAGAATGTCTCCCTTTTTTACTTTCTGTCCGGGGACGAACCCGACCTTTATTATTTTTCCGCCTACAAGGGAATTGATGTTGACGGAGGAGAAAGCTTCAACCGCCCCGAAAGTGTCGAAATTCCATGGAATGTTCCGGGATACCGCTTTTGTGGCTGACACAGGAAAGGCCTGCTGTGATTTTTTTTTGCCGGAGTCTTCTTCCTTCCTGCAGCCGTATGCCGCAGTGGCAACTGCCGCTGCCGCCGCCAGATTGCAAATCGTATGCGATGTCCGGCGGGATTTCATCTTTTTGATG
>JBAYFV010000020.1:0-19676 GCA_041666985.1 Victivallales bacterium | reverse complement strand
CCCTGTAATAAAGGGCTCCGATTCCTTTCGGGCCGTTTATCTTATGCGCAGTAATTGACAGGAAGGCACATCCGATTTCATCCACCTTGACATCAATCTTTCCAAAAGACTGAACCGCATCCGTATGGAATGGGATATTCCTTTCCTGTGCTATTTTTGCTATTTCCCTTACCGGCTGGAGAATGCCGGTTTCATTGTTTGCGTGCATGACCGATATGAGGATGGTATCTGGTCTGATGGCATTTTTCACGTCCGAAGGCCTGACCCTGCCGTTATTGTCAGCGGCCAGATATGTGACGCTTATCCCCTGCTTTTCCATCTGCCTGCATGCGCCAAGCACTGATTCGTGTTCGATCCTGGAAGTTATGATATGGCCTTTGCCAAGCAGAAGTGAAACACCTTTGATTACTGTGTTGTTGGCCTCTGAACCTCCCGATGTGAAGATGATTTGTTCAGAGCTGCAACCGAGCATGACGGCTATTTCCGATCGCACCTGATTTATCATGCCCCTCGAGTCTCGTCCGCGTGAATGAAGCGAGGATGCATTGCCGAAATTGCTCTTCATGCATTTCCACATTATCCTCCGCACTTCCGGATCAATCGGAGTCGTTGCGTTATGGTCGAGATATGTCTTCAACGGGAACAGTCTCATATTCTTTTCTCCTAAAATATTCCGGGCAGGAATCTATATCTGACCCTGGCCATATATTCACGGTATTCAGGCTGCTGTGAAAGAAATTCCTCCTCAAGGATAGCACGATACACATAGCATGATGCCGAAACTGCGAATATCGCAAGATTGAACCAGGACGGTTTGTAGAGGATTATTCCGATTTTCCAGAAAATGTCGGTCAGGTACATCGGATGCCTGACAATGGAGTAAAGATAAGATATCTTCACTTTCCTGTATGCTATCAGGATGCCGAAGCTCCTTCCAAGATTGAAAAGCGTAATCGTCCCAAGGATCATTGCAATGCAGATTACGGTCTTGGACGTGATCAGGAGAAGCGGATTACTTGTCGCCGTTCCAGTAAATGCGAGCCCGGAGAAAAATGCAATTACGGCGATTGCCTGGTGGAAGAAGTTCCTATCAACGCCCCTGTGCTTAAAGCGGGCCAGTATCAATGTGATCATTACAATGTTATGAAGGAGGAACATGGTATCGACGAAATCAAACTGATGGGCGAGAAATGAAGGGAACGTGTAAACGAGCATCCAATGGAATATGCCGAAGAAGACAACCATGTTCATGACCATCTGCCCGTACCTGCGCAGAAAATCCCCTGCAAATTCCAGCAGAGTCCTCATTTGCGGCTCCTCCTGAACACGTTGTTGACGCATGCTGGGATGAGCTTCCCGTCAGCCTGCGGATATCCCTGGCAGCATCTGCGCACCCTTGACAGATCGAATGTATCGGCATCCTGGAAGGCATGGATGAATATCGACTTTATCCTGCGTTCCGCCTGTTCGAACGCCTTCTTTGGATCAAACGAACAGCTTGACATCTCTTTAAGTATCCCCTTCAGTGTTTTCAGCACTTTCTGGGAGTCGGGCGCCGTTCCTGACGGGCCGCTCCAAAGATCATATATGAGATCCTTGATCTTTTCATGTTCCGAGCGGTCAAGCCCGAAAATCACGCGGTTTGCCAACGAGTCAAGAAGCGTGTTGGCATCAACGAGCTGTCCTACGGAGACCGCTGAAGAATCTTCAAGCATTAGATAAAATGAAAGGCTGAAGCACAGAGGATGGCTACAGGGAAGCGGAAAAAAATCTTTCTCGCTCACCGCAGGATGCCCGGATTTTCCAAGAAGGCATGTCAGTTCAGGAATTGTAAGCCTCTCAAGCTCCCGGAGATTCGCCGCCCTTCCTGCAAACGCGATTGGTTGCAGCATGAGACTGATGAAGTTTCCTGTAGAGAAAAGCCTGTCTAGGACAGGTCTCAGCTGTTTGTCATTTACTCCTTTTGCCACTGTCATTGTCAGCGAGGTGGATATGCCGCTTCTTTCCAGCATATCCATTATGGACAGCTTCTCTTTCAGAAGATGCCTGCCCCGGAGAATTTCATAGGCGTCATCGTCAAAGCCGTCAAACTGGAGGGAAATCACGACGTTTCTCTTCAGCAGTTCGCTGAGAAGATGTTCATTTTCAAGCAGGGGCAGCCCGTTGGTTGAAATGCTCACCCTGATGATTTCCGGATGAGACAAGGCATTATCTATGAAATCCAGTATCTGAGGGTGCAACAGAGGTTCCCCTCCTGAAATGTTAAGCACATCTATCTGCAGTTCGGATTTCACAAGTTTTGAGAGGATGGTTTTGAACTCGTCGAGCTGCATATCCCAGTTCCTGCCTGCAGACACGATGCATATCGGGCATTCGAGATCGCATCTGGAAGTTATTTCAACAATTGGCATGCACAGATGCTGTTCATGGCGGCTGCAGAAACCGCATCCTTCAGGACATGACAGTGAACTGTCCCCGGAAAACTCCATCGGAGTCCAGGCAGGTTTCACATAACGCAAAGTCTTAATGTAATCATCTAGATTTGTCCTGACCAAAGCCCGGCTTTCACCATGTTCGGAACAGAATTTCAGGAAATAGACGGCATTGTCTTCCGACTGAATTTTTGCCGGAACCAATTTCCTGCACTCAGGACATGTTGAATGTGTCATTCCCAGAGTCCGCATTTGCTCAATGCCTCTTTACTGAATTGTAGAATTCCATGAACTGTCTCATCCTTGGGGGCTTTGACATGCATTCGGCAAAACCCCGGCACGATGTCCAGCACTTGTTGCATTCCTTCCCGCGCTGCAGCTTGTAAAGGCTGTTGCGAATATCGCAAATGTCATCCTTCAGTATGTTGCCAACCGGTTCATCAAGAGTTTCAGTGCATCTTGCCACATTGCCATGGTTGTCGATGTTCAGAAGAAGTCGTCCGGTCTGACAGTCGCCGATCCCTCCATCAAGGATGGCCCTGTCGAAATTCTCGATGTAGCTTGTCAGCGTGACAAATTCCGGATATTTCCTTTTCAGCCCAAGAAGATATTGGCTCACTTCAGTTCCGGGCAGTCTCGGTTTCTTGGTTCCACGGTTCCAGGAGTAAAGATTGAGCATGTAAGTGACTCCGAGTTCCTTCGCCAGCCTGAGCATTGGTTCAACCTCCTCCAGATTGTCATCCATGAGAACGCTGATCATGTGCACCCTGTTCCGGCGGTCAGGACGGCTATTGTGGAGGAGTTCCAGCGCTTTCATCCCGCGGTCCCAGGAACCTTTCATTCCGCGCTGGGCATCGTGCTTTTCAGAAGTGGCGTAGTCAATTGAGACGGAAATTTCCTGGAGGCCTGCCCTCAGGATGTCACGCGCCACTGTGGCGTCCACAAACCATCCGTTGGTTATCAGCACAGGAAAATGGTTCGCCCTGTTAAGTATCGTTATGACATCGAAGAGATCTTCCCGGATCAGCGGTTCGCCGCCCGCCAGCGAGATGATCAGGGTACCAAGCCTGTTCAGTTTTTTTCCGATGAGACGGATGTTGTCAAGCGTAAGCTCATCACTCTTCCTGTGTTCCTCCTTCCAAAAGTCGCATATCTGGCATTTGAAATTGCATCGGTATGTCACCTGCAGGTTGCAATGTATGAAACGTCCGGTCAGGAATCCGGCGGCCAGCCGCAAAGACCGGTACTGGTAGAAGAGTTCATCCTTTAATCCCGCTGGCATTTCATGCCCTCCAGTGTCTTGATTCAGCGAGTGCCTCCAGCGGATGACGCTGGAGGAGGGAGAGAGCCATATGACAGAAGATATGGCAGCAGTCCCGGCAGTCAGGCACGTTGCCATACTTGCTAATTGCGGCTTCAAGCGCCTTCCGGTAACTGCCTGTTTCAAGAATGCTTATTTCGGCATGGCAGCTCTCCAGGCATGGATAATACATCCTGCCGTCAGGGCGGATCACCGGCATAAGAAGAGGATGGCATGGGAAGTGTTGAAAATCCCTGATCCCTTTCAGATAATGTTTCACTCCGAGCACTCCGTTTTCATTCTTTTTCCTTTGGATGACAAGATTCATCAATTCTTCATACTCCTTGTTTCCCCTGAGCATGGGATTCGCATTTGTTCCGACAATCTCCGGAGAAAGATGGAATGATATCCCGTTCCCCATGGCGAAATCAAGAACCTTGGAAAGCTCGGAAAGATTCTCCGGCATTGCGACAGCGCTTATTACCAGCTTCGGCCCGTTTCCGTTTTTTTTGCGGAGAATAAAATCCAAGCTGTCTATTATTTTAATTGCGATATCTGGCGGACGTCCGACTATCCCGGAAAGCTTGTTGACATCCAGTGTATCGATACTGATTACAATGACATCCGAATTCCTGATGATTCCCGGTCGTGCATCAATGCCAATCCCTTTTGTGTTGAGGACAGCCCTCATCCCGCAATTTTGCGCGAAGGCCAGTATCTCCTCCAAATCGTTTCGCATCATAGGTTCACCGCCGGTGATGTCGATGGTGTCAGCATCGGTGGAGATTATGCCGATGAGCTTTTTGGCTTCATCCGTCGAGAGTTCCGGAGTCTTGTCCTCCATGAAACGCCTGCCGTTGCCGTCACAGCAGTATTTGCAATTCAGATTGCATCTGTGGGTTATGTAATACGAGAACAGCAGAGGTCTTATCGGCTGCCTGCCCAGGGCGATGCTAAACAAGTTGGAGATATAGTTCGCCGTAAATCCCATTCAGTTCTCCGTAACTGCAGTCTTGATTGTTTTTGCCGGAATTCCACCAACAACTGTATTGTCCGGCACATCTTTGTTGACAAAGCTGTTTGCTCCTACAGTGCATCTGCTTCCGATTGAAACACCGGCACGGATAGTAGCCCTTGCGCCAATCACGGATCTTGCGCCTATTTTCACTCTGCCAAGCCTTGAATCGTATGCTGTGTATTCATGCGCCAGAACCATGGCTCCGAGTCCGAGAACAGCTCCGTCTTCTATTTCAACAAGATCCGGATATATCGGATCAATCACCACTCCGGGCGATATGAAGACATCTTTGCCGATTTTTGCGCCGGCACACCTGTAAAGGAATATTTTCATTCCCGACAATGGTATCTGTTCGGCAAACCATGTGATGAAACAGCGCAATGATAATCCGAGATTTTCCGCAAGCGACTGGAAAAGAAGATAGCAGACGCAGTAATCACGATCTTTCTTCTCAAGTATGAAAGGCTTGCTCCTGTCACCAGACATCCATTCCTTCAGGGCCTTCAGATCTTTTTCCTTCCGGACTCTGTTTTCATTCTCTGACATAAAACCTCTCATCCTTCATCCTGTAGAAAAGATTATAAGTGCATGCGGGAATGAGCATGCCTGGTTCGGATGGAACCAGATCCGAACACAGCATGGCCCTGGAACAGTCGAAATTATCCTCGTCCATGTGGGAATGTATGTAGACTGTCCTGACCGACGATTCCGCCAGGCGCTGGCGTTCAAACATGGTGATTGTCCTGTTGCCAGGATATAGCAGCTCAACGAGTTTCCTGAAAACCCCAAGCTGACCGGAATCTCCTTTCGCATAGAGCTCATTTATCGTATCTTTGAAGAAGTTGTTCTCGTTTTCAAGACGGAGAAGATATGAATCACTCATCATACCCTTGAGTTTTTCTTCCGGGACAAAGCGTGCAAACGGCAGGAACTTGTCTCCGGATTTGAGCATGTAGCATGTCATATAGCAGAGCGGATGCGCGGAGGGGCTTGTGGAGAAATCGCCGAACTGGAGTTCTCCGGCGGACTCCCTGCATACAATTCTTGTCGCCTCATCTGCCGGCAGATGCTCTCTTCCCATGAATGACGATCCGCCCTGACCGGTGTAGGTCATCGTCTGGACAGTGAGGCTGAGGATATTGTCGTTTTCCTTCATCAAGCCAAAGATTTTTGAAATGGAGTTCTCGTTGACTCCCTTCACAAGGACATTGAGAAGAGTCATCCTCACTCCTGCAACTGTGAGGTTTTCAATTGCCTTGAGTTTTTGTTCCACAATGTCGCACCCGTGCAGAAGTACGCTTGTCTCGGAGTCGAAAGTGTCTAAGGAAAGTACCACATATACTCCCAGCTCTGCGAGTTTCGCACATAATTCCCTGTCTTCCGCAAGTCGCAGGCCGTTGCTGTTCATCGTGACGCGACCGATTCCCGGATTTTTGCATGTCTTGAGGATTTCCAGAAGTTCAGGATGGAGCGTAGGTTCTCCTCCGGTTATGTTGATCAGGTCAACAGGCCCGGACGAATCAAGAATCCAATCTACAGTCCTCCGCATTTCGTCAACGGTCATATTGTAAATCTGATCTTTCCGATTGTATGTGAAGCATATCGGACAGTCAAGATTGCAGGCGTTTGTGATCGAAATCACAGGGAGCTGGCATGGTGTCGCGTGCCAGGAACAGGGGCCGCAGTCGTGTGGACATCCTTTTGATGGCTGCCTCGACTTTTTCAGCGGTGAACAATCCTGGCGTTCGGCGATCGCGTTTTCCAGGTACCAGTGCATGTCACCTGCGATGAGGGCGGGCTTGTTGTCCCTGTGGATTTCGCAAATGCTCTGCTGCCAGACTTTTCCGGCCTTGAAGAAGATCCGTGCAGGGACGATCCGCCTGCAATGGCGGCACATCCCGCGGACAGTTGAAAAGTAGGTCTCTTCAGTTTCCCTGAGCCGAGGCATATAGCTCCTTCAGTTGTTCAGCAAGTATTTCAGGTTCGAAGCTTTCCGCGAGCGGGCAAAGTTCAACATGTATTATGCCCGACGCTATTTCAGATTTTCTGCCGGAGACACGGCAACTCGCCGTTATTGTCTCTCCGTCGCGCCCGGCAACTTCTATAATCATTTCAAAGGCCTCTCCCATTCCGGACACATCGGAAAACTTGAATTCTTCGATGGAACTTACGATGCAGGTCTTCTTGAAACCCGAACTGACAGTAACCAGCCAGCGAAGCAGACTTATGCAGCTTTCAATAACAAGAGTTTCAGGCAGAACCCCCTGCCTGCCGAGTGGTTCACAGAGACAATGTTCCTCCAGAGAGGAAAGCTTCCTTCCGGAAACGTATTTCCATTCTTCAATCTTGTGTATCCTGTCTGTAAAACACCATCTCATCAGATTCCACCGTCCACAAAAATATTCTGTGCATTTACATAACTGGCACAAGGCGACGCGAGGAAGAAAACCACCTCGGCGACTTCTCCAGTTTTGCCCGGACGTCCTGCAGTACAATAGTTCATGTATTCCTTCATCTCCTTTTCAGGCACCATCTTCCCAACACCTTCGTCCAGAAGCCCTGGAACAACTGAATTGACCCTGATGTTGTAACGGGAAAGTTCTTTGGCAAGGGACAACGTGAAACCCATTACTCCGGCTTTCGCCGTGGCGTAATGCACTGGGACTTCAAGCAGCCTGTGCCCTGCAAGCGAGCCGATGTTGATGATGACTCCTTCTTTCCGGGCTATCATTCCGCAGACAACTTCCCTGGTGACAAGGAACATGCTCTTCAGATTCGCCGTGATGACGGCATCCCAGTCTTCCTCCTCAATGAGCGCAAAGGGCATGACCTGGGTAAGCCCGGCGTTGTTGACAAGTATGTCTATCCGGCCGAAAATTTTCAATATCTCGGACACGGCCTTCGTTACATCTTCCTTTTTCGTAAGGTCAGCTTTGAATGCGGACGCCCCTGTCTCCCTGGATAACTCGGCGGCCTTCTCCTTCCTGGAATTATAGGTGAAGGCCACATCATGTCCTTCCCTGCGGAAAATGCGGACAATGGAGTTACCGAGAGCCCCGCTTCCTCCGGTTATGAGCACTGTCTTCTTATCCATTTTGCTGTTCATTCTTGAATTTCCTTACAAGATTTATCATTGTTGCAACCCTGAAGCATCTTGGCAACTGGGAGGTAGTCAAGCCATCCTTCAGTTCCTCGTGCGGAATTTCCGGCATTGATTTCCTGAGTTCGGCGATTGCCTCCGGTGTGTAGGTCCCGTCGGTTTCCAAAGGGACTGCAACAAGCTTGTTTTTTATCCTCTTGTCTATCTCCCTCAATGAAATCTTGATGCCAAAACTCTGTTCAAGCGTAAAAACCAAATGTATCAAATCAAGCGAGTCGATCCCAAGGTCATTTATCAATCTGTCTTCTTTTCTTATTTCCATGCTTTCCTTGTCAAGGATATCAAGCAGGCACTCGCGAACGCCTTTGAAAATTTCTTCTTCATCAATCATAGGAACCTCGTTATGCTTTCAATGTTTTTCCGCAGCGGCGCCTTTGGATCCTCATCTGGATAACCAAGCGCGATGAGACATACTATCTCCCGCCTTTTTTTAAGCTCAAGCAGTTCTTTTAATTCGGATTCAGCTGCGAGGGCGCCTGTCATGCAACATGTTCCGAGCCCGTACAACTCTGCAGCAATCATCAGATTCTGCGCGGCCATGACTGCCGAGGCGCAGCTTCCGAATACCGCTCCGGCACTGTCTCCAAGCATTTGCTTTTCAAAGGATGCCGGAGCCGCTGCGGAGACTGCGATGATCGCAGGCGCATCTGAGAAACGGCTGAAGTTTTCCGCATAGTCTGCAATGTCGCCGATTATTCCGGAACTGCTGTTTTCGGAAATTATCCTCTGCCACTTTTTCTTTACAGTATCAGCCATTTCCATTATAAGCTCAGGGGATCTTACTATTGAGAAAAACCAATCCTGTCGGTTGCCCGCCGACGGAGCCCATGAAGCAAGTTCGATCAGTTCAAGGATTGTCTTTTCCGGAACAGGATCCGGACGGAACTTCCTAACACTACGCCGTCCCCTGATGAATTTCTCGGATTCCTTGTTCATAATGCCATGCCTCCATCAATGCGGATGACTTGTCCGGTGACATATGAACATGATTCAGAGACGAGAAAGGCTGCGAGATCCGCAATCTCCTCAGGCTTGCCGAACCGGTGCACTGCAATATTTTCAAGAAGCCTGTCGCCGTGTTCACTGCGTATTCTTCCTGACATTTCCGTCTCCACTATTCCTGGCGCAATGCAGTTCACCAGGATACCCTTCCGTCCAAGTTCGAGCGCAAGGACACGGGTCATGGCCTCTATTCCCGCCTTGCTTGTCGAATAATTTATCTGGCCGCGACCGCCATGCGAAGCCGAGATCGAGGACATGTTTATGATGCGCCCCCATTTGTTCAAGAGCATGAATTTTGAAACAGCCCTGCAAAGCCTGAAGGAACCGTTGAGATTTATTTCAAGGACTTTTCCCCAAGTCTCGTCATCCATCCCGATGGCAGACGCTTCGCTGTTGACAGCTGCGCAGTTCACAAGAATGTCCAGCCTTTTTTCCAGATTGAAAATATCTTCGCAGACCTTGTTTATCCCGGCGCTATCTCCCAAATCAAGTCTGATGATCCTGGCGTTGCTCCCCGATTTTGCAGCGGCAAGCTCCGCATTTTCCTTTCTGCGACAGTAACCGATATAGACGATATTCCCCTCTTCTGCAAGCTTTTCCGAGATCGCGGAGCCGATTCCGCCGCCGCCGCCGCATACAAGCGCGATCCGTCTTGCTGGTTTATCCATTGTACCTCCTGAAAACAAGCGATGCATTTTGTCCGCCGAAGCCGAAGGAGTTGCTCAGGACATATTCTCCGGCAAAACGCTTTTCAAGTCCTGTAACATGGTTGAGTTCGCAGTCCTTGCCAAATTTTTTCAAGTTCGGATTGGGCGGCATCACTCCGAGGACCAATGGCAGAAGCGAAGCACCTGCTTCAACAGCTCCCGCCGCCCCTATCATATGTCCTGTCATGGACTTTGTCGAACTGACAGGAATTTTTTCCCAGAAACCTGCAAAGACTTTTCTTATTGCCGCCGCCTCCACCTGGTCATTAAGCCATGTGCCGGTACCATGTGCATTGATATGATTTATGCAGGAAACGTCAATGCCTGCATCCCCGATTGACAGGAACATTGCCCTGACGGCTCCGTCGCCTTCAGGATCGGGAGCACTCAGGTTGAATGCATCAAGACTTGAACCGTATCCGCATATTTCCGCAAGAATATTTTTCCCTTCGGCTAGGGCTTTATCCAAAGGTTCAAGGACAAATACCGCTGCACCCTCTCCGAGCACCGTACCTGTACGTGATGCATCAAACGGGCGACAGGCGCTTGCTCCTCTGTCATTGTCAACTGTCAATGCACCCAGGAGCTGGAATCCGCCTACGCCAAGCGGATTTACCATGGAATCGAAGCCGCCACATACGGCCTTTTTAATTCTTCCGGAACGGACTTCGCGGAATCCATGTCCGATTGCCTGTGCAGATGCGGCGCAGGCGGAACAGTTTGTAAGGGAACGCTTCGGAGTCCCGAATTTCCTGCATATCAGATTCGCTGCCGTATCGAGCGGTATTTGAAGAGGGAGCCTTGGGTTTGCGAGATTCCTAATTGCAATATCCCTGAAATTAGGATTCCCTTCACGTATCACTTTCTGCAGATCAAAGCTTTCAAGGCTTGTGCCAAGATGAAGAAGAGTCGCGCAATCCAGTTTTTCAATCCCTGCATTTTCCAGCGCCTGCCTGCAGGCCGCGTAGGCGAATCCAATTTTTATGTCCAGGCTGGCGATGCTCATGACATCTTCATCAAAGACAAGTTTTTCCTTGACCTGTCCGGCAAACTGGACATCGAAAGTTTCGCAGTCAAAGGATTCTATCTTTGATATTCCGCTGATTCCGTTCCTGAGCGAATGCCAGAAAGCGCTGACACCAGTGCCGACAGGCGAGCAGACTCCAAATCCGGTGATTGCAACACGGTTCATGAAGGAACCCCCAATCGGACACGGAAGGTCATCCTGTCTACTCCTGTGATTTCAAGATTTCCTGAATTCGCCCTTGCGGCAAGGGCGAGCTGGATGGCCGGTGCGGCGGCAAAACAGCGTCCGATCTTTCCTGACATCGGATCGTTTACAGGCAATTCTGAATTCTCAAGTTCCATTTCAGTTATCACTGCATAGATGCTTTTATTGTCACGAATTGCAGTTTCAGCTTTCTCCATGAAAAGATATGCGGCACCTGCCGATGGAAACTCGCCATTTCCAAGAATGCCCGACTGTCTCAGGTAAACATAAGTTGACGGATGGGATGCGAAATCAGCGCCTCCTGCGAGAGCGCAGTCCGATTCTCCACAGATTATTGAAAGCCATGCCTCATAAAGGGCGGCGCCTGCCTGCCCCTCCCATGGATTGAATATCAGATTGGCCCCCTTTATTTTTTCCTGGATTGATATCAGGCATGGAGGGATGTTGGCGAGTATCTTGAAGGACAGCAACGGGTTAGCGCTCGCCAATCCTTTCTTTCCGAGAAGATGGCACGAGAAATTGCCTTCCTCATCGATTGATCTCTCAATTACGGGGCGGACTTCATTTATATCTGCGGTGGCAAGGCCGGTTGCCGCGAAAAGGCCTGTCCTCTCAGGACTAAAACGCTGTGTCATTCCGGCATCTGCCGCAGCTTCTTTTGCCGCAATGCATCCGAGCACTGATGCCTCAGACATGTATTTCAACATTCGTCTCCCGCCAAGAAGCTCGCCTGCGTTGAAATCAGGAATTCGGAATGCAAGGTTGTCCTGCATCGGGCTTCCGGCAAGCTGTGGAATGGGGGCTGGGGCTGGAAATCGGGATTCGACGAAATTATAGGATGAATCTCGGGCGTTCAAACCCAGAGGACAGATAATTCCCAAGCCAGTTATGACGACATCGCTTTCATGCATAGGAGTCAACCCATCTCCGCATCTTTAAGCCATTGCAACAGAATTTGGTTGCGTCTTTCTTCAAGACGGGGATTTTCAAACTTATGGAATGAAAACACAAGCTTGCATTCGCATACAAGCGTGTCACCGACTTTCGCGGAAGCGCTTATCCTGCCGCCAAGTTCATTTGTGGAAAGAACTACTGCCGCATATTCCAACGTGTCGCCGGGATGAACCGGCTTCCGGAATTTCGCGCTTTCAATAATGCTCATGAGAGCCTTTACGCTTTTCCCAGTTTCCTTTCGGACTCCCTCTTCCAGGACTAGACCTGAAAGCTGCGCCATGCCTTCAAGCATAAGTACGCCAGGCATGATCGGCTTCAACGGGAAATGATCCTCGAAAAAATCTTCCGACAATGCGACGTTTTTGATTGCGGAACCTTTTCTGCCTGGATAAAATGACGTTATTCTGTCGAGAAGGAGGAATCTCATTTTGAAACGTCCTTTTCAAGGCAGGTCTCGCGGTTGATATGTTTACCACCTACGGCTGTGACTATCCCTCCCCATATGAATCCAATAAATACGGCGAGAAGCCATGAGAAGATGATGAACCATTTTGCCTCTTCGACGTGATGAGTCCCGATGAGCGATGTGAGAGGAGTGATGAGTGCAGTGCCAAAACCGATTGCCGCCCCGATCAGCATGCCGTCTGCGACTGTCGCAGGACCGATCTTGGAGTTGTGCTTTATAAGCCAGAACTTCAGACCGTAGCGGTTCAAATACGCCCCGGATGTTCCGGCAATGATAAGCGATAGGACGAAACGCAGTATGTAGACCTCCCTGAACGGGATGAGGATGAACATGAATGAGAACCAAATGATTACGGGAATTATCCCATACAGGGAACCTATTAGACCGGCCTTCCGAAGATATATGTCGGCAAGTCTCTGCGCCAGATTGTTTGTCTCCATGCCACACCCCCTTTTACTGATAGTAATTTGATTTTATGTTCACGGAAAGATAGCCAGAGGCGGGGCATAAATCAAGGATGCCAGAACAAAAAGGATGTCTTCACGGTTATTTTCCCACAGACGGCTGAATGTTTTTTTTCAGCTTTTCAATGTCCGCTTTTTCAATGTATGTGATGATATTGGCCCACATGGTATGATAGCCATATCCGCCGTTCTTCATCTCATCCAGAGCCTTTTCCTTGCTCCAGCCTTGATAGATGATCCGGTACATGGCACTCATCAGACCGGTGCGGTCGGCACCATGCCGACAATGAATCAGGAACGGGCTGTTTTCCGTTTTTGCCAGTTCTTTCATTACTCGGATTATCTGGTCATCATTTACATCCCACGTGTCGATCGGCACATCCACCCGGCGCAAGCCGATTCCTTCCATTTCGTCTTTGTCGTCATGGAAACCGCGTAGGTTAATGACCGTTTTGATGTTCAGTTTCGCCAGATTTTTCATGCCCATAACTTCGGGCTGGGCGCTACGGTAGATGGCATTGGTGATTTTATGCAGGTTGGGAACTCCTTCCAGCGGGACTGGGACAGCCCATTCCTGGTTACGCACCTGAACCGTGGCCAGTGCGGTCTCCGCATGACTGCCTGTCATGGTGACCATAACCATGACAAATCCCAAAACTCGTAAAAATGCGCTGATAGGAATTTTGATTCTCATATTAACTGGAAAATAGCCGGAGATGGAACTTAAATCAAGCATGTTAAGACAAGAAAACAACGGTTCACATCTTTTATTTATTTTGAAGGTATATTATTATGGATAATTTCCGGTAGATAAATGGGAAAATGTGCTTGCTGTTTACTTCCGCGAGCTTTTCAGGTTGCGCGGATTATCGGAATTAATTTTATCCTGACAAAACAACTGCATTGAAACATTCTCTCCGTACTCATAAAAATGTATTCGTCCCTTACCATAAAAGCCTCCGACTTTGAAGTAGAAATAACGTGCGTTTTCCAAATGTCCACCGCGTGATTTAAAATCATCTTTGGCGGGATCATAGGCGATTTCCAACTGTCTATAGCCCTCAGAGGGAGCTTCGTTCAGATAAAGAAAATTCTTCGCTTCAGGAACTTCGATTATGCCATCTCCAGACTCCACCGGATTCAGGATAACACGCGAGTCGGCGGCAATCCGTTGACGCTGGCCATTCGGATCGGTCCACAACGTCATCTGCACTTGTTTCTTGTCATCCCGTTTTGCCACCGTGTAAAAACAGCCTTTTCTTGACTGCAAATCGGACGACTTCTGATTCTGATTTTTCTCCGGACGATGACTTTTCCATTCGGGGACATTCAATATGGTCTTGCTGTCACCGTTAATCTCCTTGACATTAATGCTGTTTTTTTAATTTATCAAAACTATGCGTTGGCCGGTTCTTTTATTTCAGTCTGCATCTTTTCCTTGACTACTCCACCTTGACCAAGGGCAAAGTCTGACGGTAAATCGCAATGAATTTCTTCATCGGAATATCCTTTTTTCGTAAAATGCACTGCGGCGCTGTTACATCCGGTAACATGGACAGTAAATTTGCCGTCAAAAATTTTGGTTTCATTAAAACCTTTTTTCGAATCAGGTTTAAAAAAATTATTGCGCATACCGGCAATAGACATGGTCACCTGCGAAATCGGCTTGCCTTCTTCATCAACAACTTCTCCGGAAATTTCAATTACTCCTTTTGCTACCTGTTCGCCTATGGCACTGGCAATGTTCTGATATACTTGTTGTTTCTGATTGAACTCCTGTTCCCTTAACCGAAGCTGATCTGATGGCTTTATTCCCTGCTTGTCCGGAAGTTCTTTGGCACCGGCATCCTTGAGTAATTTAATGTTTTCCTCCGACAGTTCTTCGTTGAAATAAGGATTGGCTGGCATGGCAATATGCAACGGAGTGCGGGTCGATATCCTGAATGTTGGGATCAGCACCAGCCTTGAGCAGGATAGCAACAATCGGAGCATAAGAATCATACCTGGCAAACCGGTGCAATGGAGTATGCCCTTCCTTATCGCGGGCGTTGACATCAAGTTTGGTGACCAGAAAAGCCGCTATTTTCGGAGAGTCACAATAGTTCAACAGCGTATATCCCGTTGAGTTTTTCCAGTTAACATTGCCTTCGGCCTGTAATAGCCGGAAAAAGATTTTATACAAATTAGCTTTCAAACATATACCATCCAGTCAAAAAGAGAGAGTTTTTTAATAGTCTCCCTATCCTCCGTCGCCTCTCTCAGGGCGCGGCAGAGTTCATTTTCCATGTCGTCCATGTTTTCCCAGTAGCGGTTGGACATGTGCTTTTCTCTCAGGTGCTCCCAGAAGTGTTCCACGGGATTGAGCTCCGGGCTGTATGGAGGCTGGAAGGCTATCATCATAGTGTCATGAGTCCTGAGCGACCCGCTCTTGTGCCATGGCGCTTGGTCCATGATCAGAAGTGCCGGCTGGCCGTCCAGATGTTTTGCGAACTCGTCGATGAATACCTGCATGACACCGGTGTCCGAATAAGGCAACAGCAGAGAGAAGACATCCCCATCTGCGGGACAGATCGCGCTGTAGGCATATGTATATTCCCGAACCCTCTGGAGGGGAAGTTTGGGGCGTACTCCGCTTGGAGCCCAGCATGAGACCGGATCGGACATCCGACCGAAACGCCCCTCGTCCTGAAAATAGACCTTCAATCCCCTGGATGCCGATTCGGGAATGCTCTTCCGGGCGGATTCCACGAGTTCCGGAAAGTTTTTTTAAAAGCCTCCTGACTCTCCATATCCTTCCTGGGATGATGTGTCCGCGGCATCACCTTGCGCCAGCCGTGGCGGTTCAAAAGATCGTAGGCATAATCCTTGGGCAGCTCCCGGCCCACGACCTTTTCAGAGGCCTTCTTCACAGACAGCGCCGTGATGATCAGGCCTTTCCCGGCCTTCGCCGCCAGCCCGTCAAGAAGGGCCTTTTCGGCATCCGCAGAAAGATGACTGTGCCGTCTTCCTCCTCGCCCGGAAAGGACATACCCGTCGGGTCCGAGACGGTTGTAAAGCCACGTCCACTGTGTGACAGTGCGGTAGGAGACTGAACAGAGGTCCGCAACACGGGACACCGGCATCTCCGGACTTGTCAGGCGAATGAAAATCACCTGGTAGCGGCGAAACTGCTCAATGCTGGCGGATCCGGACATCATCGTGCACAGATCTCCGGCACTCAGATGACCCGCCACTGCGCAAACCTTGTTCTTCATGCAACACCCCAAATATTATATATATGGATGAAATGTAGCATGACTTTTATATATTGTATATGTTTGATAGCGATTTAGTATTACTTTTGTCGTTGATATCTCCCGAGGAGACTCCGGCAGCCATGGAAAAAGCGGTATAGCCGTCCCTGTCGGGAACATTGACCTCAGCACCAACTGCAAGCAATAGTTCGACACACTCCATGCTGTTAGCATCTCGTATTGCCAGCCGCAGTGCCTGATTAAGTTCCGGTTTGGCATACTTCCCGGCTTCGAGCAATATTTTAAGAGCGGCGGCATTGCCGCGTTGCGCCTCATCCAGCGCCATCCGTCCATCGGTGAGAGGACGATCTGCTTTTGCTCCAGCAGCCAATAGCAGTTTAATGACTTCCGACCGATATGCATTGACCGCTTCAACTAGGGCAGCATCCAACAACGCTGGCAATATTTTATTCTGCGACAACAGGAAATCTATCACTTCCGGTTTCACGGAAGAACATAATCTGGCGAATTTTGGAGAAACCGTCTCCCAGTCAATCTTCATTCCATACTTGAGCAACAACTGGTTGACCGCCACTGATTCCCACCATTTTTTCTCCAGCGTTTGAGGCTGACTGCGCCGTAACAAAACTTCAATGCATGCCAAACGCCCAGCCCGCTCCAGAAAAGTTTCATTACTGCAGTCATCGTCCAAGTCCAATAGGCCATTCTTCGATATATCATATGCCGCACCATAAGTCAGCAGCAGTTCCAGCAGTTCCAGCATTTCCGGGTTGCGCTGATGAGCGGCAACACAGATCGGCGTATACTCGAACGAACGTTCTCTAATCATATGGTTGGGGCCGGCCTTGGCCTCAAGTAACAATTTGGCTATCGGCAATAAACCTTTACTGACCGCATATGATATCGGGCAGTTACCTTCTTTGTCGAAAACCTCAACTTTTGCCCCGCGTTTAAGTAATTCGCGAACCATATTTTCCGCTTCTATTCGCACTGCTGAAATCAGAGGAGTCGCTCCAGATAAATCTCTGGCTTAAATGTCGGCCCCTTTGTTGAGCAGAAGTACCATATTTTCATACCGTTGTCCTTTATCCCCAAAACTCATTGTGTAGAACAATAACGGGCGCACCTCTTTATCTTGTTGATTTACATTGGTAAGGAACCCGATTTTCTTGGAAAATATCTTGACGTTGTCATACATGACCGATTCGAAAATATCCTTCTCCGGCATGTCTGCGCCAAGTAAAGATGAAGTGCCCAGCAGAAGGGAAAGAGCAAATAAAAACAAAATGATCAGCAAAAAAACAAAAACTTTTGATTTCATATATATTTGCCCTCCAGTGAAATTTCAGTTGCCATGCATTGCGCTAAATGCTGATGGTGATTTTGATTCTCACATTAACGGGAAAGCAGATGGAGTTTAATCATTAATCAAGTATGTCAAGACAAATAACAACCATTCTTATTCCCTCGGAATCCTCTTTATCTTTGAGGTTCTTTTGAAAGTTAGTTTTCGATAAACTCAGTTTTCTCATTGGTTGCAGCACAGTTTTCAATCTGTTTTACTTTTTACAAAATTTTCATTTTTGAATTACTTTTTCGAGCTGGCTATATCCTAAACGACCGCCTCAAGGCCTTTGATATTATTGTCAACCAAAAAATACCGACCCCATGAGAAAATTGGGGGAGAATGTCAATCGGCAATTTCCGCAACAACCGTTTCAAGGCCTTTGACAACTCTTGCCATCCTGTCGAAATCGAGTTTGTCGGGATTTCCGATAATTTACAGGGTAATTCCCTCAGCAAATGGGGTAATGGCTGCTTGATATTACCCTATTTAGACTTTCTATTACCCCATTGTTCAATTTCAATAAGCTATGTTGTGGTGATATATGCAATCTCTTGATATGAAATACATTCAGTCTCTCAAGTTCACATCCGACAATATTTCAACACTGAAAAAGATCGGTGAATACAAAGGCAAACAAGATCTTTTCACTCATCAGACTCCGGAAGCCCTTGAAACGCTCAGAATGGCGGCAGTTGTAGAGTCAACCGAGTCTTCAAACCGGATAGAGGGTATAACGGCACCTCACAAACGTATTGAAAATCTGGTTTTAAAATCAACAGCTCCAAAAAACCGTTCGGAACAGGAAATCGCAGGTTATCGCGACGCGCTCAACCTCATCCATGAATCAGTCAAAGAAATGAACCTTTCTGTGAACATAATCCTCCAACTTCATTCTGTCATCTATCGCTATCTGCCCGGGCAAGGCGGCAGATGGAAAATGTCCGACAATGAAATTGTGGAAAAGGATCAGGACAGTTTCATAAAAAGGGTTCGTTTTAAACCTGTCACAGCCGTCGCCACAGTTCCTTCCATGGGCTATCTTGTGGAGAGGTACAATGAAGATATCAATGTTCATAATCAGGAACCTCTTGTGGTTATTCCCCTGGCAATCCTCGATTTCCTGTGCATACATCCGTTTACTGACGGCAATGGCAGAGTCGCCAGACTAATCACCCTCCTGATGCTTTATCATCATGGATACAGTGTCGGGCGTTATATCAGCCTTGAAAGAATATTCGAGGAGAGTAAGGAATCCTATTATGAAACTCTAGAAAAAAGCTCGATAAACTGGCATGAGGGAACACACGATGTTTTCCCATGGATGACCTATTTCTGGGGAACCTTGCTCAGGGCCTACAAGGAATTCGAAGAACGTGTCGGTACTATTACGACTTTCAAAGGCTCCAAAACAGAACTTGTCAAAAATGCAGTCAGACGGAGGATCAAACCGTTCTCGATTTCTGACATAATGTCGGAATGTCCGGGAATCAGCAGAGATATGATACGCCTAGTTCTCAGACAGCTGAGGGATAAATCAATGATTAAATCTCTCGGTGTCGGGCGCAGTTCCAAATGGATTAATTCAGGATTCACTGAAAAACCTTAGAGATTGTATAGTTGAGCTGATTTCAAAATGCAGGAAAATGTTGCTATGGCAATGCCTTCCGTTGGAATTCAAACTTTAGTTTGTCTTGGTATTCAATACGTTACGCAAGCTAAAGCTTGGACTCCAACTTAAGAAATCAGCTTAACTGTGGCAATTTGAAATTGCCTCAGTTGTAAATAAATTATTTCCAGGAGCCTGCGATCTCATCTATAACCGTTTCTAGTCCTTTGACAACTCTCGCCATCTTATCAAAATCGAGTTTGTCGGGATTATCGGAAGGCGTGTGATAATAAGGATATCTGAAAGGCGCGGTATCGGTGACCATCAGAGCCGGATACCCCATTTCCCAGAAAGACCAGTGATCCGACCACCCTACTCCGGGAATATAGCCGAAGAGAGCGGCACCCTCGCATGGGAATTTGACTTTCCCCCTGAAAATCCCGACGCTTTTCCTGACCAGGCTCCGTGATGACATGTTCCCCACAAAACCGACAAAATTCCCCTTGTCGGGGTAAAGTTTATTCAATGGATACGGGTAGTTCTGGCTTCCGGGTTCGCCGGAATAATAACCCATAGTCTCAAGGCTGAACATTCCGACAATGTTTTCTTTTCTGAGGTAATTTCAAAACTAGGAATTCAGTAGTCAGAATTCAGCGGCCTACTGCGGCGGCCGCAGTTTTATCAATGAGAAACTGTTAAATGGTTCTCCTTCGGCTATGTTTTGTTGCCAAAAT
>JBAYFV010000019.1:0-20457 GCA_041666985.1 Victivallales bacterium | reverse complement strand
TTATATGGTTATTTTGGTTTTTAATGGTAAAACACGCCGATGATTTTTGATCTTCATATGCCCCTAACCCGGAATAGCCGGAACCAAAGTGTCAGGGTGTCAAAGTTTTTCTCTGACACCCTGTTGAAAAGAATATTGGAAATTATTTTAATTTGCCGGTTGATAAGAGTGCTGCGGTGTGTTATAATCTAAGTGTGTTGCAGAGTGTTGTTTAAGTGTGAAGGATGCAAAGACATGATTTTAGAGCAGAATATAACACATGCCCCATCGCATCTTCTGGTTGCAAGGCTGGTCAGGGAAATCAGAGGCGGGCATTTGAAGCCGGGAGAGAAGCTCGACGGTTTGCGCGAGACCGCCCAGCGTCACCAAGTCAGCCTGGCGACCGTACGGCACAGCTTCAAGCTGTTGGCTCAGGATGGATTTATCATTGCCCGGCACGGCAGCGGGACTTTTGTGAATCCGGCCTTGAAGACCAAGGGAACTAAAATGATTGCCTTGCTGACAACGATTCAAAAGGGTTATTTCGAAAACTATTTTGAACCACTATTTTCCGAAGCGGCTGATTCAAATATAATTCCAATCATTGGAACTATTGATAAAGATGGAAACTGGAAAGACAGCATAAGAAAAATCATTGCACGCGAACCTGATGTTTTTTTGATGGATATTGAGGCCAGGCACTTTAAGCTTGATGAACTGAGAAAAGCCTGCGCATCAATTCCCTGTTGTTTTGTAAACCGCTGGGAATGGCATGGGATAAAGCCGGAAAGAGCGGTTTTAAATGACTACTCCGCCGCCTACGGAAAGGCTCTCGGCTACCTGAAGGGACGGGGCAATGACAGAATGCTGGTGATAGGATACCATAACCAGCCGCAACCGTTCCTCCAAGAATATTTAAAAAGGGCGTCAATGTCGGTTGACATGAAATTCGGCAAGGAGTTGAGATATGTCGGTATTGGGGATATCGAGGGAAACGCCGGACTGCTCAAGTCGATCTTTGGAAAAAATGCGCCTACGGCGGTTTTCGGACTTGCCGACCATCTTGTCCAACAGTTCTTCCGGCAAACCATGAAATCGGGCATCGATACTTCAAAGATTGACAAGATAGGTCTTTTCAACCAGAGTCATTCGAATATTGTAGGGCAGGAATTCACGAGCGTGTTTTTTGATCTGCGAAAAACATGGAAGAAAGCATTCGATCATTGCAATGCGGGAGACGAATCATTTGTCGAGTATGTCGGACCGGAAATGGTGATTAGGGGAAGCGGCAGATGACAGAAGGCAGTTCTGGAGTGCGAAAATGCGTAAGTTTGAATGTCTTGCTGGAGTACAGCCTTGACTTGTGCCCTGATAGAATCTAAAAACAGGAGGATGCAATGGGAAACGGGAAATTAAAAAGCACGGCATGTAAGATTTTTTCGTCGAGGAAATGCTTTACGCTCATCGAACTCTTGGTGGTAATTGCGATCATCGCAATTCTTGCGGCAATGCTTCTTCCTGCACTGAAAAACGCCAGGGATCAGGCAAAAAAAATAGTTTGCGCAAATAACCTGAAAACCCTTGGCACAACAATCGGCTTTTATGTAAACGACTGGAATGACTATTATCCTCAGAGTTACCCCGGTAGATGGTACGACTCTGTCTGCCAGCTCGGTTACCTGGATATGAAGAATTACAACAATGTCAAATCCAATCCTGCCAAGCCGGACTCGGTCTTTATTTGCACCAAGGACTATGAAGTAATTGACAATAAATATCTCAACTATACCGGATATTCGGGAAGTTACGGGCCGAACAAGTCACTTTTCTCGGAGTACACGCCACCGCTGGGAAATCTTATATCGAACTACAAAATTACAATCGCAAAGAATCCCTCCAAAACTGTGCTTCTGGGAGAATCGGCTGTCAATAGAAATCCCTACGCCAGCAGGGGACAGGGAGATATTAATATTGTATGGGTTGCGATCAATAATCAGACTTTCAGCTATCCTGAACGATGGAAGCACAATAAGATCCATAATCTTGTCTATGCCGACACACACGTTGACGGAATAGCCTATTCCGAGTGGCCAAATGTAATTGTCAAACCATAAACTTGCACCGATTTAATTTAAGGATATGAGAACGATGAAGAATTTCCTCATTTTAATTTTCGGATGCTGCGGTTTCCGTATCGGAATAAGCATGTATCTCCTGTCCTTGGCGTCTGGTGCCGCCGCAGTGGACCGTAGCTCTTGGCCGGCGAATTGGACTGAGACCGATGTGGCCTTCTGGAAACCATACGAGATCGAAGCCAATACATATGTGCTGATTCATTTTGACGACACGGGGCTGGTTGCCGCCGAAGGAAAGGTTAGCGGTGCTGGCAAGACCTTTGGCGATGCCAGGTATATTGGTGGAGGCAAGTTTTCTGGCGCTGCGCATTTCGATGGTGTCTCCTTCCTGCGCTTTCCCACTGAGCCATTGAATGTCTTGAAAATGTCCATATCGAGCGTTGTGAGAAGCCTCTCCGTCGAGGCTTGGATCAAAATGGAGCGCTATCCGGCGGCGGGTGGAAAGTCCATGATTGTCTGCCGGCCTGACAACAAGGGAACGGCGATAGGGCTTTCACTGTTTGTCGACTCGGAAGGCGCCTTGGGCATGGGTATCAAAGGTGGCAAGAACCCTGGTGTGTTTTTCAAAAGCGAACCGGGCAAAGTGCCGTTGAACGAGTGGGTTCATGTCGCCGGGATAAGTTGCGGCGGACATCAGAGTCCTTTCGACACACTTTACGTGAACGGTGTCGAAGTGTACTGCGGTTCGAATTCAGGGGCGGGCGGTGAACAGCCGGAAACGGAGTCCGCCAATCTTTTCGTTGGCGCGGATCAGGACGGCAAAGACGGTTTTACCGGGCTAATTGACGAACTTCGAATCCATTGCCGTATCCAGCGTTTCTGGCCACTCGACCCGATGCCATGGATTGGGCGAATAGTCAAAGAGGGACTGCCACCGCTTGATGAGGTTCTTGAGCGGTGCAGTCAGCCCACGTTGACATTTTCCCTTGACGGCGATACGAAGCCGTCCGCACACTCCGAGGTGCAACTCCGCGATCCCGCTATCGCCGAGAGATATAGGGATATGTACAAAGTTGATTTCAAAGGCGATTTTGTCCCCGGAGTCAGGGGACTGGCGGCGAACGGGGCTTTGAAAATAAGCGGCCCTCTGGGCGATTGGAAGACACAGGGAGCGATAGAATTATGGGTTCGCCCCAGGGGGATGAACAATTTGTCCGACCAAGGCATTGGATTGTTTTCAGGCTCCGGGCTTACTGCAAATTTGTTTAATGCGCCAGTGCCGTTCAAGGCATTTACCATATACTATCGCGATCAGGGGAAAAAATTGCGCATGCACAGCGATCAGTTGAAGACGGAATTTCATCCGGGACGCTGGTATCACATTGTTCTCACCTGGGATCCCGAGACCATATTCTTGTTCATAAACGGTAAACTTTCAACATCCGGGGAGAACTTACTGAAGAACTCGGTGGACTCAAAAAACGGACTTCTAAGCGAAATAATTCTCAATGACGGCAGCCGGAAAGGCCGCCCCTTCGGAGATGTTGACGAACTTTGCCTCTACGAACGTAGACTGAGCGCGGACGAAGCGGACAACCGCTACTGGAGCTATGTTGATCCTGGAAAAATAAAGAAGGCGGCCCTCTCCGCCCCCGTCTTTCTCAGCGCATGGCGGCTGCCGAGCCAAAACGCCATCTACTATCGGTTGTCACGGCCCGGTGTCAAGGAACTGGACAAAGTCACACTGGAACTGGCTGACGGCAATGGCAAGGAAATCCTGAGAGTTGACCGTGATTTCAATGAGAAGCTGGAAAAGCTGGAAACCCCAAAACTTGCGGACGGCGCATACACGCTTAGCGTCGTCGTCAACATTGATGGCAAGGAACTTAAAAGCGAGCCGTGGACATTCGAATCGAAGCAATTCCCCTGGCAGGCCAATGACCTGGGGATAAGCAATGAGATATTTCCTCCCTTCGAAGCGATCCAGGTAGACGGCAATACCGCCTCGGTAGTTTTACGCAAGTACCGGATGAACGGTTTCGGACTCTGGGACTCGGTGCTGTCTCAGGGGCGCGAGTTGCTGGCGGCGCCGGTACGTCTCTGTTATGAGACTGAATCCGGAAAGGAAGGTTCATGGGAATTCGCGGAGGGGAAGTTTGTCTTGTCCGAACCGCATTTGGCGAAATACAAAGCGAAGGTGACGAGTGATGAGGTGATTGTAGAGACTGTCTCGGAAATCGAGATGGACGGCATGATGAAAGTGACTATGACCTTGATGCCAGGTGTCAAGCCGGTGGAGATCACCCGCATGTGGCTGGAAATACCGGTGGTGGCTTCCGAGGCCTCCCTGATGCATGAAGATACCGGAAGCCTACGGCGCAACTACTCCGGAAAAATTCCCGAAGGAAAGGGCGCGGTCTGGAAGTCCGACCGCAAAGCAGATCGCGATTGGCGCAACGCATTCACCGGCTATGTCTGGGTTGGCGGAGTCGAGCGAGGCATTGCCTGGTTCGCCGAGAACGACAAGGGGTGGATAACGGAGAAGAAGATGAGTGATAGGCCGTTGCAGGAGATTGTCCGCAACGGGAAAAGCGTTACCATCCGGGTGAATCTGATTAATATCCCAGCGATTGTCAAGGATAAACGTGAAATTGTCTTCGGACTACAGTCATCGCCGACTAAGCCGGTACCGGCGGACTGTAAAACAGGGGAGAGAGGCGGCGGTCTTTCAGTTATACCATGGGGCGGCTTGGAATGCGCCGACAAGTTTCCATTTGAGGACCGCTGGGAGGTCGTTGACAAAATCATCGAATCACAGACCACTGGCAAGGACAATCTGAACTGGTTTCAGGACTTCAAAAAGGAACATGACATTCCTCCGCTTTTCGGAACCGGTGACTGGGTGAAAAGCGTAAGTTATTTTGCGAGCCGCCCTAAAAGGCCCATATTGACCTACTTCGAGGAAATGGCTGCGCCTACCTACCGGAAGGAATGGCACGTATACAAGGACGAATGGAGCAGGGATGTCCTATCCCCTCGACGTGCCTGGCCCAAGGACACCGGAATCTTCCGCCAGGGAAAAGGAGGGGAAGTCAATGCTGCCTACCGGGTCAATTTTACTGATAGCTACCGCGACTATGGCTCTTATTATGCCAACGAGTGGTTGAAGAGGGGCGTTGGCATTTACTGGGACAACACTTTTCTTACAACTGCATCCAACCCGCTCACATCCAACGCCTATTTATGCGAGGATGGGAACATCCAGCCGGCTTTAACCTTGTGGAGCCAGCGCGAGTATTCGAGGCGGATATGGAACCTTTTGCACCAATGGGAACGCAAGCGCGGCGAGAAGCTACTCTTCCTGCAACACATGACCAATACCAATCTTCTGCCTATCCTCTCCTGGTGCACGACCTCGTTTGACATGGAGTGGAGTGCGCGCAGGTATTCTGGAATCTTTCCAAAAATCCAGAATCAGAATGAACCGTTTTCACCGGATTTTCTCCAGGCGCAGAGCATGGGACGACAGGTGGGCAACTACCCGGCTCTCTGCTTTGGATTGTTCCAATTCAAGGATTTTGCCCTCGATCCAAAACTCATGCCGGAAAAAGAAATGGATACGCCGGACAAGCCGGAGGATTCAATATATTCCGCTAAGCGCGAATGGGGGATGTCCCGCGTACATGAGATTCCTCACTTCCAGGTTTGGCGTCACGCTGCCGCCAAACTTGAAAAGGCATTTCAGGGCTTTGGCTATGGTTCTCCGGACGTGAGTATCCATAATTACTGGGCTGACCGGCCCGCCCTCAAGACCGATCGCGACGATGTCAAGTGGCTGCTGCTGGCCCGCCCGGAAGATAAACGTTTGCTGCTGATCCTTCAGAGCTGGTCGAGGACTCCCGTCCCAGTGAAAATATCTTTCGATTTCGGGGTCATCGGCTTCCGTCCCGGCGGTATCATCGTCAACATGGAGACTGGCGGAATCATCGCGCCGGACAAAGACGGCGGGGGTGAAATATCTCTGGATACCCCGTATGATTTCAAGATGATAGGCATTGGCGGTGAACCTCTTCACGGCGGAGTTCTCTTTGCCGATGACTTCGCCAACGGACTGAGTCCTCGCTGGACAAGCGTCCGCTGGGCTGAGGTCGCAAACCGCGCCGATGGCGGGCGAACTCTCCGCCTTGCCGGAAAAAGGGGGGGGGAATTGATCGAGATGTGGAATGGCGTGGAGAATTGGCTGAATACGGAGCTAAGGGTTGATTTCCGTCTGTCCGCAGTCCCTGAAAAGACGATGTCCCTTTTTACTGTCAAGACCCGCAGTGAAACTCCGCAGTGGCATCCTGTGCATGGTATGGATAATACTGCACTGATCGCCGGGCAGCAAATGGATGTGCGCGCCTATGACACTCCGGGAAGTAATGTACTTCGGTTGGAGCTTTTACGTTCTGTGACTGCCGCCCAAGGCAAACGCCTCGCTACAGTGCCTCTCGGAAAACTGGATACCAGGCCGCACGCCCTCTCTATCGTCATGGAAGGCCGGCATACGCGGGTGTTATTCGATGGTGAGGAGGTCGCGGCTTTCAACGATACCCCGGAACTTGGCGGCGCCTTTGGCGTCTATGGCGGCCGCAACCTTTCCGAGACGCTTTATGTGGACGTGGACAAGATAGCTGTGACGGAAATCAATTCCGATAAGTCGATTCTTAAAAAATAAGTCTGATTAATAAATATAATGAAAATAAGGAAAGGGTAAATATCATGATTATCGAAAAGGGACATATCACGCTATTGCAGCTGGTGATCTTGGTCCTGGTTTTGGAAGCCTCATTTATTAGTTATGGCGGACAAGATGATGATCTTCAGGCGGAAGTTAAAAAACTGGAATCAGATTTCAAAGTTCAGCAAAATGAGACTGATGCGGTCAAGACAAAGCTTGCCGATGCCAGACGTAAGTTGTCCGAGAAGAAAAAGCATGGCGAAGCTGACATCAATAATACGCAGTTCTTTATCCCGAGATTGAAGACGGCTCCAGTCATAGACGGAATCGTCGGCGACAAGGAATGGGCCGGTTCCGTAGGAATACCGTTGACTACCGGTGTTTTCGGAATGTTCGAACGTCAAAGTTCGATGTTTTTCGTGGGCTGGGATCCAGAATATCTCTATTTTGCACAGCGTCTGCCGATGCGCGAAGGCGAATTGCCTTTGAGGCTCAATCGGGAACCGAAGCATGACAATGTCTACTGCGGCGAAACCAGTTTGGAGGTTTATGTTGATCGCAAGAGCCATGGCTCGCACGGTTCTTTGTGCCGCTGGCAATTCATGGGAAATGCGGTCGGGAACCGCTGGGATAGGGAGGACCAATATCAGATCGGGCAAAACTTTATCAGTTGGAATGGCGACTGGAAATATGCACAGCGTCTGACTTCTGACGGTAAGTTCTGGGAAGCGGAGATCGCCATTCCTCGTACAACCGTGTACCAGAAAGACCCTGTCAAGGACGGGGACATGTGGTGGATAGGCATGGCGACCAATCTTCATCGTCCGTGGTGTTTCAGCGGATTCTATGGCTGGAAGATTCCAGCAACGTTCAAGGATTCCATCCCGGAAATCAGGATGCAGCGTCCGGAGCGTTCACTGGCATACCGTGGAATTGTCTTCGACATGTCCATTGATAATAGCACCGGCAAGGAATTCAACGGCGAACTGATTGCCAGGATAATAAATCCCAAGGAAAAAGATCCCCGGGAAAAAATCCTTTTTGAGAAAGTACGCCCTATTTCCCTGGCTTCCGGCCAAAAAGAGCTTATGAATGTTGAGGATAAAGCTGGCGACAACGTGAAAGATCAGGAGCCCTATCAGATGTCTGTGATAGTGAAACAGGGAGACAAGTCGCTTTACACATGGAGTTACCCTTTGCGTTACAACCATATTGAGAATAAAACTGGACTTGCATATACCCCCGACGAGAAGCTTTTCCCTTTGTTCGCATATTACAGCCCCCTTTCCAATTTCGTGAGAATCAGGGTTGACAAGTATGACCTCAAGAAATCCGATGATGTGGTGAAAGCCAGTTTCACCATCAGGCCGGATGGAAAAGGAAAAGTGATTGCACGGGGCGAAATTGACAGCTTCAAATATGGCAATGGTGAAACCAAGGTGACGATCCCCGCAGATATCACCCCGGGGAAATATCTGTGTGTGGCGGAGTTGCTCGATAAGGACGGCAAGCTCCTTGGAACTGAAAACACATCCTTTGTACGCAAGGATCATAAGCTGGAATTTCCCTGGTTGAACAATAATATAGGCGAAGATGACATCGTGGTAAAACCGTTCGAAGGATTGAAGGTTTCCGGTTCTGTAATAGATGCCTATGAGAAACAGATCACGCTTGGCGGCTGTGCATTGCCTGCAAGTATCGAGGCGGTCGGCGTCAAGTTGTTGCGTGCGCCTGTCAAGTTTGAAGGACAGGCCGAAGGCCGGGCGTTTGAAGTCAAGGCTGTTGAACAAAGCGGTTTTCTCGGGATCGGCGGCGGTTCCGGTTCCGTATTGAAAGATGCGTCCGAAACCCATGCCGACTACATTGGACAGGGGCGGGGCGGCCCGGTGAAAATCAGCACAGAGGCGCATTGGGAATATGACAGCACATGTAAGGTCAGGGTCATACTTGAACCGCAAGGCGGGACAGCGAAGCTGGACAACTTGAAACTTGTGATTCCGTTTACGTCTGATGGAGCGACGTATTTCATGGCCAACGGACTGAATATGCGCCTGTCCAACATTGCCGGCAAGCTTCCCAAAGGCGACACAAATGGAGTCGTCTGGAAATCCACGGATATGCCATATCAGGAAATGACGACAGGGTCATTCGTTCCAATTATCTGGCTTGGAAATCTCAATAGTGGAATGACTTGGTTCGCTGACAACGACCAAGGCTGGTGGCCTAGCGACAAAAGACCTGCGGCTGAAATTGTCAGAAGGCAGGACGGCGGGGTGGATATGATCCTTAACATCGCCTCCGAACCGGTGGAATTTTCCATGCCGAGAGAGATTGTTTTCGGGTTCAACGTCAATCCTGTGCGCAAGCCATCCCCTCATATCCCGTCCAAAATAACCTTCGGGTACGTGACGGAGACAGGTAGATGGGATCCGAAGAAAACCCCTGGAGGAGAGGTTTTTGCCAGACGCTATCCTGAAAATCCCGAACTCAACAGGAAGTATGCTGATCTTGTCCACAAATACAATGGAATATATGCGCCATACACTGAAATGTCCTATCAGGATTTTTTCCCCGAAGAAGTTAAGTATTTCAAGGAGGAATGGGATATAGGCGGCAGTGTTGGAGGAACTCTGTTTGCAGGAAAATCGTCCAATGACGCCCTGCTCTACATGACAAAAAAATGGATCGGGGACTGCGGGCTTGACGGCTATTACTTCGACAATGTATTCAACCGTCTCAACTGGAATACGCACTATGGCTCGGCATATCAACTGCCAGACGGCCGCATTCAGCCAGGCTACAATTTGTGGGGCATGAGAAGCCAGATTAAACGTATCCGAACGTTATTACAAGTTGAAGGGCGTGACCCCTCGCGTATTTGTATCCACAATACACGGTTCCAGTTTGCGCCGATAATGGGTTTTGCTGATCTGTCCATGGGTGGTGAGATGGCGATGCCACGGGGTGACAACCCGGGCGCGGGGGATTTCATGGACATGCATCCGCGTGAATTCATGGATGTCATGTACAATCAGCCGCTTTGGGGCTATAAGCTTTCGCATCTGTATAATTTCAGGATCGAAACGTATCTCAACGACCTTGGGGTATATGACCGGGAAAAAGCACTGAAAGTCCATCGTTCCGCAATGGCAACCATGCTGGTGCATGGCGTGGAGTTCTTCCAGGGAATCGACGCCAAGTCGTCTCAGACCGGCAAGTTCCAGACTTTAAATAAACTTCCCGGCGGAAATCTGGAATTCGTTCCAAGCTGGCAGGCCAACGGTCTGTTCAAATTGATGGCGGAAAAAGACCTGGATGTTTCCATCTACCGGAAACAGGATGTCCTGCTGATAATTGTCGCCAACTATTCAAAGAACGCTCAGACCGCAAGAGTATGGCTTGATTTTCCGAAACTCATCAGAATGCCGGCAAAAGACGAACAACGGGTTGTCTGGGATTTCGAAACTTTTGAATTTGCTGGGCAATTAACTGAAAACGGCATCCCGAAAGAGGAGCAGCTGCCATTAATCGGAAATCCCAGTTCCGGAGAAAACATCATGCACCAGGATAATATTTTCAGAGTGAAGATCGAGCCCAGAGATTTCAGGGCAATACTGGTCATGAATTTGCCGGTCTGCGGAATCGGTGTCAAATTCTGATGAATTCAGAGCTACTCATGACTGTCAAGATCAGTTCTGATAAACCGTTACCCGGCTGCAATAACCCAGCAACCCTATGAGGGTAATTTTATAATTGCTCAAATGTATGAAAATCTAATGTTCAATCAGAATAAAAAACTAAAAAAGGAAGACACTTCGATGAGACATCTCAACATGAAGGACATAAAGAACGTCGGGAAAACTTCCATGGCCGCGATGGCTGGTCTATTATTCGCCGGCATGACCGGCATCATTGCCCCGGCACATCTTAATGCAGCCGAGAATATATCCCCCGACCGCATGGTTCTGCCGCCGATGGTCAACGCACCGACCATTGATGGAAAGATTGAGGAGGGGGAATGGAATGACGCATGCAAGGTCATTGGATTTCTTGACCGGGAAAAAGGATTTTCACTGGAGCCGCGTGACGGGTTCACTCTGGTGGGTTATGATCAGGAAAACCTGTACATCGCAATGAGTACGGAACTGCCGCCGGACGGCAAGCTCATTTCAAAACAAAAAAGAGACGATGGTTCCGTTGTCAGCGATGACAGCATCGAGATTTGGATCGACACCAATCGCGAAAACCGGAGTTTAAAAAAAGGAGATCAGCGTTACTGCCAGATCATCATTAACAGTCTTGGGAAACTACAGGATACGCTCTTTGATCCTGAAAAAGGTGTTCCAAATACTGGATGGGATCTGAAAGGGCACACGTTCGCCAATCGCATCGACCTTGAGAAAAAACGCTGGGATTTGGAATTATCTATTCCTTGGAAATCCATCAATGCCGATGGAAACCAACTCATGGGCAAGGGAATCGGTTTGTTCGTAGGACGCAACTGGAAGCAGCCATGGAGCCAGGCCGGCTTTTCAATGGCACGTGTGTTTAAATTTACGGCGAATTTCGAGTATCCAGAGTTTATTCTGAAACAGAATGCGCCGGTGATCCGTGAAGAATCGCTCGGACTGGTATTCGATGCGACATTCGATTACAGGCTCAATATCCGTAACCGCGAAGGCAAAGACTTGGCACTGAAGGTGGAAGCGTCTGTTGCGGGCAGCGACATGCCCACGAAAACTTTCGACAAAGACGTTATCGTTTCTGCCGGCAACAATGCGAATTTTGCAGTCAAAACCGATGCTGGCTGGTTTCATAAGGACGCTTTCAATACGCTTCATGTCAAGGTGTTGTCGGACGGCGAGGTGCTTTATCAGCATCAACTCACTGTGAAGAAACCGCGCGGGAAAGCATGGCAAATCACCGGTGTTGGCGAGGAATCTATGGGATTCAGCATTGCCTATTATCCAACACTTTCCAAACTTGCGGTTAATATTGATCTGGCCGCTGTGGAAAACGCGGGAATAATCAAAGAAGTTCTGGTTGAGGTGATTGATGCAGAAAAGAAATCAATTCTGTCCGAGACTCTGATCGTGAACAAAAATACTGCCGAGAAGCTTCTGTCCATGCCGTCCCTTACCGATGGGACATATGCCGTCCGCGCCAGGATGAAAATCGGGAATGATTTTTCCAAGCCGATCGAAAAAACATTTCTACGGAAAAACTTCCCGTGGGAAGGGAACACGCTGGGAATGACCGATGAAGTTTTTCCGCCATTCACGCCGATCCGGGCGAAGGGCGAAATTGTGGAGACCGTACTTAGAAAGTACAGGATGAATGGCTTCGGCCTCTGGGACAGCGTCATCTCAATGAACAAAGAATTGCTCGCGGAGCCCATGAATGTGGAGATTGAAACTGAATCCGGGAAGATGACGTGGACAGCGAAGAAAGTTATTCTGCAGCAAACAAAGTCGAATAGCGCCGTATATCTTTGCAGTGCGGAAAGCCCGGCGGTTATTCTCAATACGACATCTTCTATAGAGGAAGACGGTTGCATGAAAGTGGTAATGCAGATAACGCCTGGCAAAACTAATGAGGCGGTTCGGCGTTTGACAGTCAACATTCCGCTCAAGGATGAATTAATGCCATTATGGCATGTGCTTAGCCAAACGCGAAGCAATCCCGCCGGCAAAGCACCCAGGGGAAACGGCGTTGTCTGGGACAGCGCCAAGATGGGTAACGGCCCGACATTGGGAACTCTCCTGCCGTACATTTGGCTTGGCGGTTCCGAACGCGGTATAGTCTGGTTTGCAAATAATGACAAGGGTTGGTCTCTCAATGATGAACAGCCGACACAGGTACTGACACGAAAAGATGGACGCTTGATCCTCACCCTCAACCTTATCGCTCGTCTAACGAAGATAGATGTCCCGCGCACGATTGTTTTCGGCCTGCAGGCAACGCCGGCCAAACCCATGATATCCGACTGGAGGAAGATATCCGGCGACATTAATGGCGTTCATGGTGGCGCCGGTCTCTATTGGGGCATGTTGGCGGCTTATTCCGATAAATATCCGGCAGAGCGTGATTTTAGCATTTCGGATGAAATGGTAAAAACCCGTGAGAGCGGAAAGCCTGACTTTGATTTTGTTGATAGTTGGATAAAAATTAAGTCTCCAAACGTAGATGCGGATGTCGCAAAAGGTTATGAGCGCAGCTTGAGAGCTGGATTTCAAAAAAGCGCGACCAACAGAAACCCTGTTTTCATCTACTATGAAGAGCACGATCAGAATAAAACAACCGAAGAATTCCGTGTTTTCCAGGATGAGTGGGGACTTGAACAATATACTGTGCGCCGTTGGTTAGAGACGATAAAAACAAATGCCGACCTCAGCGCTTGTGGTGCAGTGGTTCACTTTCCTAAGAGTTATGCCGATTTCTCGCTCTGGTATGCGCGGGAATGGTTTAATCGGGGGTTTAGCCTCTATTCCGACAATACATTTCAACGGAACTGTTACAATACATTTACGTCGGATGCCTATGTCCGCGAAGACGGACAGACGCAGCCATCGTGCGGAATATGGGAGATGCGCGAGTATTATAAACGCATGTGGAAGATGAAAAATCAGCTTCAGCCTAATGTCAAAAACCGGCTTTTTAAAAGTTTCCATGTCACCAACGGACTATTGGTTCCAGTCATTGTCTGGGGCGAAGTGGATCTTGATATTGAATGGGAATGGAATGCCGGCAAGGATTATTTCCCGGGCGACTTGATTCTAACTGAAACCACGGGCCGTCAGGCGGGCAATATCGGCGTTGTGCACCATATGCTGATTGCTAGTCGCGAGTGGGAAAAGGCCGTGGCGGAAAAAAAGACGAATCCAGAAAAGTATAAAGCGCTTGTTCGCGCTGAATGGGGCATTCGTTTCGTACATGATATTGTGCGTGATCGTATGGCTCAGGATAATGTTGTTGTAAAGGGACTGAGTGAAGAGAAATTGATCAGTCAGTTCGGTTATGGCAGTCCCGGCTGTGAGGTGATCAATTACTGGTCAACTGATGAAGTGAGCGCCAATCAACCGGCGATTAGTTGTGATAATTCCGATGTGAAATGGATAGGCCTCTGGAATGCGAAGAATCATGAACTATTGCTTGTCCTTGTCAATTGGGGAAGCGAAGTTCGGAAAGCGGCGTTTATGATAAAGACTAGTGGTAAAAGCACATCTGCAACATGGAAGGATGCCGAGAGCGGTGATGAAGTAACGCCTGGCAATATCAGTTTTAAACCGTTTGAATTGAAGATGTTTAAAGCGACAACGCTTGAATAAAAATAGAAACGGAAATCCAGCAGGTGAGGTCGCGCTCCCGCCTGTGTGCAGTAAAACAAGGGGAAACCCATGGTAACTGATAAAAGAGCCACCAGGAAAATAGATATGCAAATTCTCCGGCTGGACTTGTGCTCATGCATGATGTTTTTCACTTTCTTCCTGCTGGGGGGTACACTTCGTCTTTCTGCCAATGACTCGCTTGAGTCCCTGATGAATGACTATTGCATATTCAAGGTGAGTTTTGATAAAGGAGATGTAAATGCCGATATTGCCGCCGGTAGGGAGATGGGAACTGCAAAGGGAGACAATGCCCCGGCATTTCAGGACGGCATTCGCGGAAAAGCGCTTCTTGTTAATAAAACGAGCGTCACCGAGGTCAGCTATTCAAGCAGCAACAACTTTATTCTGTCGAAGCCCGGTGCAATTTCATTCTGGATTCAGCCGGTACAATGGCTGCGGGGGAATGATCTCCCCGACTTGCCCGGAGGAAAACCAGGTCAGAAGATACAGGACGGCATGAACTTTTTTGGCACATCAATGGGAAAAGCGTGTTTCGCAATTAAGCGACAGACAACGCATGATATCACCAGGGGGAAAAACGATCGATTGCTTGTTTACTCCTCCGATTTTAACGGGATACGTGACATTAGGCTTTGGTATAAGGACATGATATGGGGCGAAGGCGAATGGCATCACCTTGTGCTTACATGGAGCCGCACCGATATCGTACTTTTCATAGACGGCAAGCGTGTGGGGCAGAAGGCGATCGAAAAGCCGATGGAAATTACGCCCGATACATTTACCCTTGGCAGCCAATATGGCACTTCCATATTGTTAGATGAATTTTACATTTTCTCCAAACAACTAACAGACGAGGAAGTAAAACTACTGTACACAGGAGACATTTGTATCGGCGATGCGGATTCACAGCCTGGCAAAGGATTTAGTTACATCGCTTGGACTCCAGGGATCAATTACGGCAAAAATCCTGCGGATTTCGCGACTATCATTCCCGGTAAATCCAAATAATTCAAAAGTATAGGAAATTGAATCATATATTAATGCAAATTGGAGTCGTTGATGAATGAAACATTATTGATAGAAACTGTCGGCTACACGTTACGCCTGTCTGGGGAGAGGTCGCTTGAGTTTAATTTGCAGGACGGACGCGATGCCATTATACGATCACCGAGACCGCTTTTGCTTTGCCCGTCGGTTGCCGGTGTTACTCCAGTGCTTGACCAACTCGAAATAATGCATCTGCCGGACAATTCACACGGCATGCGTTGCGTTCGTTTGCGATGTCCTCTTTCCGGTACACGAAACGGCTGGGTGGAAAATACTCTGTACTCCGAACAACGGCGGCTTGTCGTGCGCGCACGCTATCAGCTTGACGGCGCTCATGCGCTTGAACGATGGGAAATCGTACCCGCCGGTGCAATGCTTCTCGCGGATACGCTCCAGATATACATGGGTCAGCATCCCACGTCCGGCGATGGACGCATTCTTGATTTGTCTAATGCGGAATTTTCTACAGCAAGTCATAACTGGGCTTATTGTTCGCTTGCGCCGCGCGTTCTTCTCAAACGCCGCGGTCTTTCGCTCTGCATCGGCGGCACTGCCGTACACCATGATTACGGGCTTCTTGGAAAAGTGCGGGAAGGAAAAGTAGAATCGCTCTACTTTGATTATGGAGGCAAGGAATTTCCGCATCCGATGGCAGACGGTGGCCCCCATGACGGCCCGCGTTTACAACTGCAAATAACCAATGGACTTACTGATCACCAGGCGCACGCTGCATTTACCAGGGCGATGATTGATGACGGCGTCATTAGTCCAAAACGCTATCGCCCCGAAGACGATGCCTGGGAACGCCCGTGGTATTGCACATGGGGCGATCAAATGTGGCTCGCCGGCGACGGATTCCGCCAGAACGTATCGGGCGGAGTGGATTACCAGAAAATCAAGGCGGTACTTACACATGACTGGATTCTTGAAACTGCCCGCCGGATACGCGCCGAGAAATTAAATATCGGCACATTTATAATCGATGATGGCTGGCAGGATTATCGCGGGGATTGGAATCTTGTCGTCAAACGCATTCCCGACATGCGAAAACTCGTAGATGAACTGCATTCTCTAGATTTTAAGGTGGTTCTATGGTGGGCACCTGTTGAACTTGAAAAGGATGCACGCAACTTGTCAAATCCGGAACTAGTAAGTGGCCCCAGCCGATACGGACTGTCGGTGAACGATCCCAACCCCGCAAATACGACGATCTTTGATTATTCAAAACCTGTAGCTCAGGAATGGCTGAGAAACAAACTTCATCTGTGGTTCGGCAGCGAACCGGGTAATTGGCATATTGACGGCCTTAAGATTGATTTCTTCATGGAAAAGATCGCCCCGTCTTCCGTACGCGGCGATGTAAACTGGCGCGGCGAAGAACAGTTGTTCACCCGGCTCTACAAGCTCATTTATGAAACTGCAAGCCGCTACACAGAATCGCCCGGCATCATGAGTGGTCCATGGAACCCTCATCTCATTCCATATCTGACAACGGTATTCCTCGAAGAACGGTTTGACACGGATTATTCCAGCCTCTATTCCAAGGAAGCAATACGCGATGCTATGATGCCCGGAATGCGCATAACGCCTCATTTCGTCTATTATCCGGAGGCGAATACCGGCTATCTGCGTGCGGCACGGTATCTCGATGCTGTCCCGCAGATCGGCGTTTTACAGGCGCCGGCAATGACCGCCGAAGCGCTGGATAATACCCGTCAAGGACTGGCGGAAAATTTTGTCTGTCAATAAATGAAGCTGTGAGCCGCAAAAGATAAGTGAATACGGATGGAACGTTTTTCATGAAAAAATGCTATATGACCGCATCGCATGAAGTCTTGAAAAGGCACGCCGTTTATTTTCTTACTGTGTTGCTGTGTCTGTCCTTTGCGCCCTTACATGCCGGCGAAGACGGGCGATGTTTTCTTCGTGACGGCGATCGCTGGCTCATCCTGGGCGACAGCATTACCAATAATGGCACCTATGTGCGGATGGTCAGGCGGATGCTTAATCATTTTCATCCGGGCTCTGACATCGAGATCAACGGAACAGGCATTGACGGCATCACGTCCAATCACGCCTTCTCGAAAGAAAACCACAATTCCAGCGTGGTGAGCATCATGCTGGGGACCAATGACGCAATCCATCGCGGCTACGACAAGGTGGACAGGCAGAAGGTTCTCGATGCATACCGCCAGGGCATGCTGAAGACAGTCAGGTTACACCAGGACAATGGCAGCATCGTCCTGTTGCTTAGCAGTCCTTTGGTTGACGAGAATTTCGGCCGCGGCTGGTGGGAGTTGCGCAACAGCAACGAACTCCTCCGGGAGTTCCCGCAGATACTGCAGGAGATCGCAAAAGAAACGGGCGCCTATTACATCCCGGTCCAGGAAGAGATGGAGGCCTACAGGGTCCGCCTCCAGAAAACATTTGGCATCGTGCGTCCGTTGTATCCCGATGGCGTTCATCCGAACGGGTGGGCACAATATCAGATAGCCAAAACGCTTTGGGAACACCTGAACGTTTCCGGTCAGTTGCCGCAAAAAGGGGAGGAGCGCCGGTTGGCTCCGGCTTTCAAGCCAGTGTCGGTGGAAGTATCCCTGTGCACGAAGTTTTCCGAGCGTGGTAATCCGATAAAGCTGCGCCTGAAATCCTCGGAACCGGTTAGCGTCAGCTTAGGCTGGAGCTACGGCAACCTGCGCGGCAGGACAAATTTGCCCCTTACACCCGAAGGCATGGAATGGACTGTTCCTTTGGAGGAGGAAGATCTTGATGTGAAGACCGGACAAAACAGGACACTTGTTTTCGATCTGGTTTCGGGAGACGACCGAAGCATCCACATTCTTGACATCACCGGCACCCGGGTCTGGCATCTCAACCAGGAAAAAGCAGTTGACGGCGATATCCCGATCGACGGAATCCCGAAACATGGAACATGGAAAATCTCGAAATATGAGAACGGACTGCTTCTGTCGGGAACCGTCATAGATAAGGACATACGGGATGCCGAACATTTTACCAGCCGGGGCGGCGTGCATGTCATGCTGGATTTGCGCCAGGAGCCGCGTTTTGCCGATCTTTCATTTGATGAGGATGTTCATTTTCTCTGCCTGACGGTTCAGGAAAAACCGCAATTCGGCATCGGCATCTCCCCGTCGTGGGGGCGCGGCCTCGGCTTTGCGGGTTCTGGCGGAGCGCAAAAAACAGCAGGCGGCTATGGTTGGCACTTCTATATCAGTCACGGCTTTAAGGATAGAGATAAGTCGTTCGATGTGGGGAAAAGCGACTTCATCGGTTTCAATATCGACATTGTTGACACCGATGTTGATGGCAATGGCAAAAGCAGTACCGAATGGGTCAGATTCACGAAGACCGATTATGAAGTCCAGAATTTTCCCGGTTTCCTTCAGATCCTTGATATGAAAAACAAGCTGAAGGGCGATGAGGTGCTGGTTCTTAATCTGTGGGGTCTCTGAACAGGTCACGGCCTCGCCGCCCATAACATTTAAAAAATGCTGTTCGCCACAGAAAACATTGAAATTTATTTTATGATTCTCATGGTAAATACAAACACCCATACAGTTCAATCGGAGTCGTTTACGATGTGGTAAAAGCTCCTTTTGCGGGTCTGCCGACTTCTAGGGTTCAGCCTCCTGCGATGGTAAAGAAAGGAGAGTGTTTTGGAGAGTTGCTTGACTTGGATGATGTAGCTAATTTATTAGTAGGGTCACAAGTTGGAGACTTGAGTAGAAAGAAGCATTTCATGAAAACGCCGCAGGTAAATAAACGAGGAGAAAAGAAGATGAATGCGAAGAAAAAACGCTGTGCTGTTGTAGGTATAGGCCATCGGGCATATTCCTGGCTCGACGCCATTGTCAAAACGTATCCGAAACAGGTTGAGTTGACTGCACTCTGCGATACGCACATCGGGCGGTGCGAAGATGTGGGAAAATACTATCATATTACAACGGCAAATTATACCGATTACGATCGTATGCTGTCGGAGATCAAGCCGGATCTCGTGATCGTCGTTTCTCCGGAGCATGTCCACACCGAGCACATCGTCAAAGCTCTCGATGCAAGCTGCGGGGTTGCCACTGAAAAGCCGCTTTGCATCAAAGCGGAAGATGTTGCCCGCATACTTGATGCGGAACAGCGGAGCGGGAAAAAAGTTTTCATGGGGTTCAACTGCCGGCATATTCCGCTGTGTTCCAAAATCAAGGAGCTTATTACTTCCGGCGTGATTGGCGCTCCAGTATCTGCGGATCTTACCTGGTATCTTAATTACAAGGGGCATGGCGCATCCTATTTTCGGCGCTGGCATCGGATCATGGCGAAGTCAGGAGGATTGCTGATTACCAAGGGTACACATCATTTCGATCTTGCTAACTGGTGGATCGGGGATCGCCCGGGAAGCGTATTCGCCCTCTGTTCGCTCAATTTCTTCGGCAAAGGGAAAGGCAAGTTCAAGGGAACGCGCTGCCGTGACTGCACCCACAAAACGGAGTGTGAATTCTTTTTCGACATCAAGGACAATGAACGCAAGGCTGCTGGACTCGGCTACAAGGTGAACACTGTCCGTGACTACGATGGGGATGGGTGCGTCTTCTCGGAAGAGATCGACATCTATGACACCATGGCGGTGTTGGTTAGGTATAAGAATGGCGCTGTGCTGAATTACTCGCTTAACGCCTCGGTACCATTCGAGGGCTGGAATCTTGCCATCAACGGAACCAAAGGACGCCTTGAGTCGAAGATCACCGACAATAAACCGAGTCCCGGATGGCAGGAAAAATACCAGATAGCCTCTCCTGACGGAAAGACGCTTAAAGGTAAAGGTTTCAAAATCACGGACTGGCCTGCCGACTATGGCATCCATGTGATTCCTCACGATGGTGATGACTACCAAATCAATGTGCCTAACTGTGCTGAAGGACATGGGGGGGGCGATTTCAAAATCTTCGATGCCCTCTTCAAAGGCACGCTTGCCGGAGGCGATCCCCTCGGCATTTACGCATCTGCAATTGATGGTGTCTCTAGCATGATCATAGGTGCGGCCGCGAACATGTCAGCCCGGACTGGCGAAGTTATTGACATTGAAAAACTATTAAGAGGATGAACTTGGAAGATTTGGGTTCAGTGGTTGAATCATTATTTGAACATTAGGCGATTCACATATTGGCGAATTACTTCCGTTCTATCTGAATCCTCCGGAAGAGGCAGAGCACTGGGGTTTCAAGGCGGGGAAGAAAGGCCGCACCTTTGCCCGGATCGATGAGAGACCCGCAAT
>JBAYFV010000018.1:0-20724 GCA_041666985.1 Victivallales bacterium | reverse complement strand
TCAAAACTCAAATTTAAAGGAGCGCGGGTTTTCTTACCCGCGGAAATCTAACTCAAATGGCGGACTGGAAAGTCCGCCCTCCGTTAGTTTTGAATCGGCTCAAGGTAATTTTGAAATTACCTCGGAGAATAAAAAAGGAAAGGAGAAACGATAAAACATTCTGTCCTGTAAGGGCATTCTGTCAGTCCAAATAAGGTTGGCGAAATAGGAAAAGATAATGGAAAGATATTGTTTGTCATGGAGGTTAATTATAAATCAGGATTGGAGCAATATACTCCCGCCAACAAGTCTGAAGAAATATTCGGGAAAATGTTGAATTTTCTATTGGTCATAACGGAAAGAAGTTTGTTGTTTTATGACCTCGAATTAACTCAGTCAAATTGTGAAATCAAGGTTCCAATAAATGAACTTGCCTTTGCCAAGCAAGGATTTGTTGATGATTCTGCGATTGATATAGTCCCGAAGGGAGCCGAAAAAACACACGGTTCAGCTAAGCTTAAATATCTGCAGGTGTGCCTGATAAGAAAGTTATTAAACTTGAGAAGGTCATTTTTGGCGATGCCGCTGAAATTGTCAATAACATAAACAATGCAATCAAAAACCGGGTTAGCGGAAAAGGAGGATCGGAAAATTCATCAAGTTGATTGTGTTACGGATGCAGAATAATTACAATACGACAACCCGCAATCGATCATTTATAAAATCGACTGGCCTTTTAATTTACCATACAACCATGCCAATTAAGCATTTTGTATGGTAACCGCGTTGAATAAGTTACCATACAGAATATATTATAGCTGGAAGTGTATGGTAACCAAAGACAGGAATTTGCATCATGGCAATCAAGGGCATATTGCGCGAGGAACTTGATAACTCCATTAAAATGAAAGCCGACTATGAAAAGGAGCTTTCAAAACTCCCTGTTGGCAGTCTTGCCAGAAGGAATATAAAAGGTCAGAATTATTATTATCTGATATATAGGGACAAAGGCAGGGTGAAATCCGTCTACAAGGGGAAAGTTTCGGAAAAGATTTTACATAAGTATTCGGAGGCCAAGAAATACAGGGCAAAATACCGTCATCTCCTTTCAAGGCTCAAAAAAGAAATAAGATTCATAAACGGGGTCCTCCGTGGAAAAGAACCAATATGAGTTATGCTTAGAGGTATTTCATCGCCTTGATCGCAAGGGAATATTGCAGCATACACTGGTCATAGGCAGTTGGTGCCTCTTCTTCTACAGGAATTATTTCAAGGACGAAGGATATCGTCCGGCAGTAAGAACCAGAGATATAGATTTTCCTCTTCCTCTTCCGGTAAATTTCAAAGGCAAGGAAGATATACCGGAAATCCTAAAAGAGCTTGGATTCATAACAGGATTCAAGGGCAATTCCGGATATATTATTCTCCAACATCCTGATCTTTTAATCGAATTTCTTGTTCCGGAGAAAGGGCGCGGTTCCGACAAACCTTATCCAATACCGCAACTCGGCATAAACGCCCAGCCGCTGCGATATCTTCATTTTCTCCAGGACAATGCGATAAGTCTGGATTTCGAAGGCATGAAGATACGGGTTCCGCACCCGGCGGCATACGCCCTCCACAAATTCATTATCTTCAAGAGGAGAGCGAAACCGGACAAGCGGGACAGGGATATTGAGGGCGCAACAAGGGTGTTCAGGCAGCTCCTGACAGAAGAAAAAGCCGATTCCATAAGAATTATCTTCGGCAAGATGCACAGGAAATGGCAGATAACTGTCATCAGAAACCTCAAGTCAATCGGGGAAAATGAAATAGCCGCCTTATTGCAGGAATACATCGCATAACGGCGGTTCTGCCATTGCGATAAACACGAAGCGGTGACTGCGTCACGCGCACCACGCCTCGCGTGGCAAGCTCGGGACTAGCTCCGCTAAAAGCGGGAGGCATGTTGGCGCATCCGTAAATTGTCTTTCAGGAATTCCCTTCTTCCCTTGAAAAATCTATTGTCAGATATAATTTCGGCGTGGATTTGAAAGGAGAGAGTCAGTAATGGGGAAAAAGAAGAAAAAGCGCGGTCAGAACCGCATGTGGGTTCCACCTCAATACACTGCTGTTAAGAAGACTCCCAAAAACCTCTGCCGGAGCCTTATACCTCTTGACACCGAGAGTATCAAGGGTGAATTCAGACGGGAATGCCAGGAGGCGAGAAAGAGATTCGAGGATATACGGAAGAACTGGGATTTCTATGAAAAACAGGAGAGGCCTGCGTATGGTTCTTGGATGCGGCTGCATCTGGGGACAGAGTTTTCCGAATTCAAAAGGCTGCAGGAGGAAATAACCCGGAAGAACCTTATTTTACAGGAACTCGAATATCGGGTCGCCTGTTTGCGAAACGCAGATAGAACTGAGATATATGAACAGCTTTTGAAGGAACTTGATGCTGGAATCAAGGAGCCGTTCACCCATATGGCGGATGAGTTCTCCGACTATTCGGACGAGACGGAAAACGGTGCCGGGAATGACGAAGATATTGATGACGAAGAACCCTGGGATGAATCGGATATTGACGAGGATTTTTTGGATGAGTTCGACGATATGGATGATGAGGAGTTCATGGGAGATCCGCTAAATTCATTCCAGAAAATGATTGACAGGATGCTCGGTAAATTTGATGGTGGGGAGAATGCAAAACACAGAGAAGTCAAAAAAAACAAAATCAAGGACGTCTACAGGGAGATTTGCAAGAAACTCCACCCAGACACCGGCACCGAGTTTGACGAAAAGAACAGCAGCCTGTGGCATGAGGCTCAGGACGCCTATGAACACCGCGACCTTGAACGGCTTGAGACTGTCCTCGCAGTCTGCGAAATGGAGTCAGGCAATTTAAAGGGAACGATTACGTGTTCGCAGATGCTCGAGGTCATCTCCCATTACAATGAGGGAATTGAATCTGTCCGGGACATTCTTGCGGATGCGAGGCATTCGGAGGACTGGAATTTCCTGTCATGGAACGACAAGGAAAAGAAACGCAGGCTCGACAAGCTGAAGAGGCTTATGAAAAAAGACCTGGACTCATGCAGGAGAAATATCGAATATACAGAAACCCGCATAAACCGGTGGAAAATGGCTGGTAACCCTAAGTAGTCGTGTTCATAAATACGTCATCGGATTTATGAATACGACTACTTAGGCTGCGAAACGCCCGCCTTATCATAAGGATCAGATGGCTTTTAATTTCTGAGTTGATTGCCTGATCTTTTTGCAACCGACTTTTCTGATTTCCTATTAATGTGACGCATCAATACTTATGGAAAAATTTTCCGTTCCGGAAAATTTAAAAACCATGCTGCGCAAAGCCCGTGAAATAACCCAAGAAAAACTCGTTTTCCCCCTTGTTTAAAGGGTATTTTATTATACATTATGGCTTCGCAAAAAATATTACGGAAAATGAATTTGAAAACACGGAGTTTTAAACACCGAAAATGAATGAAAATATGATACACGATTATCCGATAAATATTGAAGACATAATGCATACCGCATACCTTCAGTATTCGTTAAGCGTGAATGTCGGACGCGCGATACCGGATGTGCGGGACGGGCTGAAGCCGGTAAACCGCAGAATCCTCTACGCCATGTACAAACTCGGACTCACAAAAGGCCATCCATACACGAAAAGTGCAAAAGTCGTCGGTCAAGTCATCGGTAACTATCATCCGCACGGCGACACTTCGGTTTATGACACCATGGTTCGCATGGCCCAGGATTTCTCGATGCGCGAGCCGCTTATCGACGGACAGGGTAACTTCGGTAGCATAGACGGCGATCCTGCCGCAGCCTACAGGTACACTGAATGCCGTCTCGAAAGGCTGTCCGAGGAACTTCTCGAAGACATTGAAAAGAACACTGTCAACATGATACCGACTTTCGATGAATCCACAATGGAGCCTGACGTACTTCCCGCGAGCTATCCTAATCTCCTCGTCAACGGTTCGACCGGTATCGGTGTCGGAATGGCGACCAACATCCCTCCGCACAACCTTGGCGAGATTGTTGACACCACAGTCCACCTGCTCGACAACCCTTCATGTTCAATATCCGACCTGATGCAGTTTGTTCATGGCCCGGATTTCCCGACAGGCGCGACAATCTGCGGAATCAGCGAAATCCGCAGCCTCTATGAAACCGGACGGGGAAGCATCAAAATCCGCGCCAAGGCGGACATTCATGAAAAAGACGGGAAAGAGCAGATAATCATAACGGAAATCCCGTATGCCGTGAACAAGGAGACACTTGTTGCGAAAATCGCAGAGCTTGTAACCGACAAGAAAATCACCGGCATTTCAGGGTTAAGGGATGAGACAAGCAGACGCGTAGGAATAAGGATTGTCATTGACATCAAGCGCGGTGCGATGGGAACAATCGTCCTCAACCAGCTTTACGCGCACACCCAGCTTGAAACAACTTTCGGTTCGATAATGCTCGTGGTAGATCACAAACGACCGAGAATCATGGATCTGCGCCAGCTTCTGCAGGCATACATCGACCACCGCCTGGAAGTGGTCACAAGAAGGGCCCGTTTCGAACTCGACAAGGCTGAAGCCAGGGCGCATATCCTGGAAGGACTGCTCATCGCCGTAAAAAACATAGATGAGGTTGTTAAGATAATCCGCGAATCCCGCACAAAGGAAATGGCTGGAAAATCCCTTATGGACAGGTTCACGCTCAGCCAGAAACAGGCTGACGCCATCCTTGAGATGCGCCTGCATCAGCTGACCGGACTCGCAATCGAAGACCTCCAAATGGAATATGACGAGCTCCAGAAGCTGATTGCACATCTTAAAGCCCTTCTTGCAAGCAGGGAACTGCTCCTGAAACTCATCAAGGAAGAACTCCTCAAGATCAAGGCTAAATACGCCAGTCCGAGGAGGACTGAAATCACCGCCGACGAACGCGATCTCAATATCGCCGATCTTATTGCGAGGCACTCATGCGTAATCACCGTTTCCAACACCGGTTACATCAAACGCGTCCCCGCCGACACATATGATTCGCAGCACCGCGGCGGAAAAGGCGTCAAGGGAATGGAAACAAAAGAGGAGGATTTCGTCGAACATCTTTTCAACGCACACAGTCACGACATTATTTTCTTCGTGACCGACAAAGGCGTCATGCACTGGCTGAATGTCTATGAGATTCCGGAAGGGACACGGCTCGGCAAGGGCAAGGCCATTGTCAACATGATCAAGATCGAACCCGGCGAACAGATCCGGGCGATGCTGACCGTCCCGAAGGAGGATGTCGAACGCGACGATCTCTATATTGTCATGGCGACCAAGTACGGTGTTGTCAAGAAGACGAGGATTTCAGCATACAAGAACCTGAGGAAGGCCGGAATCAAGGCCATACTGATAGATGAGAAGGACGACCTCATCGGCGCGATGGTTACCGATGGCAAAAAGGAGATAATCCTTTCAACTGCCCTCGGAATCGCCTGCCGTTTCACTGAAGACCAGATCCGATCGGTTGGAAGAACCGCCCGCGGCGTCACCGGCATGAGGTTCAAACTCAAGGGCGACTACGTTGTGAGCATGGAGGCCGTTGATCCGATCGGGGAAGTCGAGAGCGACGAGGAAGCGCAGGCAGTAGGCGGCCCTGAAATACTTGTTGTTTCCGACGGCGGACTCGGCAAGCGCAGTTTCATAAGCCAGTACCGGAAAACCCGCAGAGGCGCCAAGGGCGTCCTCAACATCAAGCTCCGTGAAAAGGAAAAAGTAGTGGCGGCGATCCAGGTTTCCAAAGGCGAAGAACTCATTATTGTGACTGTCAACGGACAGACGGTAAGAATTCCTTCGGATGAAATCCGCAGAGTCGGAAGAGCGTCCAAGGGCGTGAAAATAATGAACCTCGCAGAAGGCGATTCCATTTCAGGAGTGATCAAGCTCATGGAAATCAGGGAGGGAGACGTTCCGTCAAACGTCGAAGTCCAGCCCGATGCCTCCGGCGCGGCACCTGAAACTCCTGCGACACCAGCAACAGAACAGTAAATTAGCCACAGAGACACAAAGTTCGCGAGTTCCAGTATTCATAATAAGAAAATTTTTCCATTCCGGAAAAATTTAATTCGTGTGTATCGTGGATAAAATAAAACCGATGCTCTTCAAATTTAAAAACCGCTCTCTTGTCTGTGACGGAAGGACTTACATTGTCGGCATAGTCAATGTGACTCCCGACTCGTTCAGCGACGGTTCCAGATATCTGTCTTCAAGTTCCGCCGTAGAACACTGTATTGAACTCCTCGATTCCGGCGCGGACATAATAGATATCGGTGGTGAATCAACCAGACCCGGCGCGGAATCCGTCGGCGCGGAAGAGGAGATCCGGAGGATTCTCCCGGTAATCTGCGAACTTCGCAAACTGCGTGAGGATGCTGTCATAAGCGTTGACACCATGAAAAGCGAGGTCGCAGAGAAAGCCCTTTCGGCGGGGGCGGACATTGTCAACGATGTCAGCGCCCTGCGAAATTCGCCGGATATGGCGGATGTGATCGCAAAACATGATGCGGGCGTAATCCTCATGCATATGCGCGGCAGTCCGAAAACGATGCAGTCGGATCTGAACTACAGGGATCTCGTCGTGGAAATAAACTCCTTTCTGGCGGATGCGATAGGCAGGGCGGTCAAATCCGGAATAAATATCGGAAACACAGTGGTTGATCCTGGAATAGGTTTCGGAAAAAGCCCGGAACAGAACGTCCGGATTATTTCAGAAATAGAAAAATTCAGGGAAACCGGAAGGCCTCTTCTTGCCGGCCCTTCCCGCAAAGCTTTCATTGGGAATATGCTCGGAGGCGTACCGGCCTCTGAAAGAATCTGGGGTACTGCGGGCGCAGTTGCGTATCTCGCAATGAAAAAGACAGATTTCATCCGGGTGCATGACGTGAAAGAAATGTCGCAAATGCTTAGGATTCTTAACGCGATGGAAAAAGGACAGTTCAGGGTTTAAATTGCCGGAGCGGAAAACAGGGGCGTAAATGTCGGAATTCATTCTTGTCTTAAGCAATATATGGGTTTATCTCAGCCTGGTAATGGAGGTGGGAATTCTTGCCGTACTGATTTACTACGGCCTTTATTTTCTGCGCGGGACAAGGGCTGCGAACGTCTTGGCCGGCATAATAATAGCGCTTCTGCTTCTCACTCTCGCAACGGATTTCCTGAAACTCGAGGTTATCACCGAGCTTCTCAACGGACTGTGGATGATTTTCCCGCTCGCGATCATTGTTATTTTCCAGCCTGAAATCAGACGCGCTTTCGCACACCTGGGAAGCAGCCGTCCGTTTGCCAGGAGAATGAAACAGGAAGAGACAATCAACGAAGTCGTAAAATCGGTCGAGTATCTTTCGGTGAACAAGCGCGGCGCACTTATTGTATTCCAGCGGCAGATTGGAATGAGGGCTCTCATAAGCAGCGGAATCAAAATAAATGCGGAAGTCAGCCACCAGCTTATCCAGACGATTTTTCATCCCAACACCCCCCTGCATGACGGCGCAATTGCGATTGACGACAACGAGATTATCGCCGCCCATATAATTTTCCCGCTTACGCAGAGCGTTTCGCTTTCCGACTCTCTCGGCACCAGGCACCGTGCGGCAATAGGAGTGACCGAGGAGACCGATGCGGTCGCCGTAGTGGTTTCAGAGGAGACAGGCGGCATCAGCATAGCCTACCGGGGAAACCTGGTAAGGAATATAACAACTGAAAAACTTTCGCAGTTTCTGCGTTCGCTCCTCATACCGTCGCAGAATGACACCATAAGGAATATTTTCGAGGATATGTCCGACGACGATGAAATGTCGGGGTTCTCCGGGGGGACGGAAAGATGAATGACGGTCAGAAAATCATCAGGCGTTCCTTGAAGTCCGGAATGATCAGCCGTGATTATCTGAGAAAGCTCATAGCTGTCTGCTTCGCCCTGCTCGTCTGGTGGAAAATCTCGATACAGATCGGGGTGGAGGAGATAATCAGAAATGTCCCGGTGAATATTGTCACATCTGAACTGACGGTCAATCTCGACGAAAGTGTCAAATATGTTGACATCACGGTCAGGGGAAGATCTCAGAAACGGCTGAACACGCTGTCTCCCTCCGATTTCAAGATTCAACTTGAAGTCGGAGACAATGCATATGCGCCGACCAAGCCTGTCACCTTCAAGATCACCCAGTCGGCATCCATTTCAAAACCTCTCGGAATAAACATAACAAAAACCAATCCTGAAATACTTGTGCTTCATTTTGACAGGATTGCCACAAAGGAGGTGCCTGTCATTGCAAGGTTCACCGGAACTACGTCGGAGGACTACGCGTGCGGAGAAGTCAAGCTTGTTCCGGACAAGGCTGTAATATCGGGACCGGAAAGCGTCATGAACTCCATATTGAGGGTGCAGACCGAGCCTATTTTCCTTGATCGCAGGACAACCGAGGATTTCGAGTATATCGTAAAAATCACCGAACCCCATGGCAAGGTTTCGGTTGTTCCTCCAAAAGCTCTTGCACAGGTCGAAATTTACAAGAAATTTGACACAAGGACATTCAGCGGGATACCTGTCTACGTTCTCGGCACTGCGAGTCCGGGAAAAACAGTCAAGAAGATGGCGCCCCAGAATGTTGACATAACAATCGGCGGTGTTAAAAGCACCCTTGAAGTGATGAACGGCAGCGAGCTCTCCGCCTTCATCGACATTACTTCAGTAAAAGAACCGGGACTGTCAAAAGCGAAAGTACAGTGTTTTATAAATCTGCCGAACATAAAAGTAAACACCGTCACCCCGTCTGAAATTGAAGTTGAAACAGGCGCCGGCGCCGTAATAAAGTAACACAGGCTTTCAAAAACTTGGTGTCAGTGTTCAGGCTGCGAAAGAGGGGAACCTTTTCTGACACCCGACACCTGAATACTTTGAAATTCGATAGCGAGAACTTAAAATGAGTAATCCTCATCCCATTCATGTCTGTGCCGCCGTCATCAGAAAAAACGGGAAAGTCCTTCTGTGTTCGCGTCCGGACGGGAAACATCTTGAGGGGATGTGGGAGTTTCCGGGCGGAAAGGTCAATGCCGGAGAGGCCGACGGAGCGTGTCTGTGCCGCGAGATAAAAGAGGAATTGTCACTGGACATATTCGTTGCAGACCAGATTTACCGGATCAGCCATAAATATCAGGAAAAGGAAGTTGACATAAGATTCTACAGGGCTTTCGCCTCCGATGTCAACCAGAAAATAATCGCAATGGACAGTCAGCAGTATAAGTGGGTTGACGTATCGGATCTCGGGCAGATGGGAATAATTCCCGCAGATGTGCCGTTCTGCGAGTTCCTCATCTTATCGAATTCTCAGTGTCTATGAAATCTTCGGGGAACGGGCTCTCGATTTCCATCAGCTCGCCGGTTTTAGGATGTGGAAATGAAATTTTCCAGGCATGGAGCATCTGCCTGGGCGCCTCAATCTCCTGTTTTCCGCCGTAAACCTTGTCTCCCAGGATTGGCAAATGCTTGTAGGCGAGGTGAACCCTTATCTGATGAGTCCTTCCCGTTTCAATTTGAACCTCCAGAAGAGAGACGGGCACATTCGCAATCTTTCCCCTTTTGATAACTTCGTATTTGCTGACGGCCAGCCTTCCGGCCTTATGGACAACCGTCATTTTTTTCCTGTTTACAGGATGCCGCCCGATGTTTGTTATGATCTTGTCCTGGTTTTTTGGTGGGAATCCGCAGACGATGGCTGCGTAGGTCTTCTTTATTTTCCGTTCCTGGAAAAGTTTCGCAAGCTGGAACTGGGATGACGGATTTTTTGCGATAATCAGGCACCCGGAGGTGTCCTTGTCCAGGCGGTGCACTATTCCGGGTCTGAATCCGTCCTCGAGCTTCTCCGCAAATTCCCCGTCACGCCCCAGGAGCGCATTTACAACTGTGCCGTCCCAATTGCCTGCGGCCGGATGAACCACCATTCCGGGAGCCTTGTTGACCACGAGCATGTCGTCGTCCTCGTAAACCACGTCGAGCGGAATATTTTCCCCTGTCAGGCTTTTCTTCTTTTCCTCGGGCAGTTCAACTGAAATCTTTACACCTTTTCTGACAGTGCACCTGGCTTCGGGACAATCATCGGAACCGTATTTTATTTTTCCGGCCTTGATAAGTTTCTGGAAAAAGGAGCGGGAATATTCGGGGAGTGCGCAGGCAAGGAAGTGGTCAAGACGCTCTCCGTCATAACGTTCCTCGACAAGCAGTTCAATAATCTTATTCATTGGCGTCTTTTTTTTAGTCGTTAGTCGTTAGTCGCTGGTTACCGGTTATCAGTGTAAGATTATTCAAACCGAAACTGCTAAGGAGAACACGCTTCCGCCTTCGCTAAGAAGCTATGGCGGACACAGAAAGCCGTGAACTCCAACGGCAATTTCAAAACAAGTATCAAACCCTGAAATTACCTTCCAGTAGCTTGCGACATCCCTGGCGCAAAGGGCAAATTGTCCATGCGCTCGGAGATCGCATGCTACTTAAGTTTCACTTTTTCCCTTCGAGTAAAAAAGGAGTGCGATTCCCGCAAAAATCACAATCGGGCAGATGGACTGCGACGGAGTGAAAAGGTTGAAAATAAAATCTTTGTGGTCACCGCGCAGGGACTCGAAGAGAAAGCGGGCAATTCCGTATGCAATCAGATATATTGAGGCAATCATTCCCGGCTTGAGTTTTGCTTTCCGGAGAAGCAGCATGAGCACTGCCGCAAGTACGATATTGAAGACGGACTCGTAAAGCTGGACAGGGTGAACACCCCGACCGGGAAACGCTGCGGACGGGGCGGATCCCTCCGGAAAACGCACTGCGCAGAAAATATCCGACGGCTTTCCAAAACAGCAGCCGTTGAGGAAGCACCCGATCCTGCCGAAGGCATGTCCCACCGCCAATGCCGGGCCGAATATGTCAAGGACATTCAGCACAACCAGTTTTTTCATGTGGCAGTAGATCAGCACCACCGCTACCGCACAGATGAACCCGCCGTAGAAAACAAGTCCGCCATGGTCAATCCTTACTATTTCCAGCAGATTCCCCCTGTACTGCTCCCAGAACTGCACCACGTAGAATATTCTCGCGCCTAAAATTCCGGAAATCATTCCGTATAACGCGATATCCGAGATCTGTTCGGAATCTATTCCGGCGTGTTTTCTGTTCAACATGAGTGCTGAAACAGCGCACACGAATCCAAGCGCCACCATTATCCCATACCAGTAAATGGTGATATTGCTTCCCAATTTAAAAGCTATTGAATGCATGATTCCCCGAATTTGTAAATTACTTTATCAACAATATTTTTTCATTCGAATGAAAAAATAACTGTCAGCCTGTTGTAGGATATTCAGCGTTGCGGCTCTTTGCAGCTTAATTTAAACGCCACCCCTTAAAATACCTACACTTTCCCTTATTGCCATTTGGGAACCTTTTAAAATCCGCATATGTCAATAGAGGTTCCCTTTATAACGCTTGAAAATCGGACTTGCGACTATATTTTCTCCGACTCCTGAATATATTTCATCGGAATTTGTATTTTTCCCGTTTTGCATGATTGCGTAGCAATCTTTGGAGCGCAGTGTCAGCCGCGCTTTTGTATTGTCTTAAAGCGGCGCTTACACGCTGCACTCCGAAAGACGCTATGCGTCAAATAAATTCCGGCTAAGCCGGTTAAGTCCAAAGGAACTTTACAATGACAGATATGTTGGCCAGTTATATTGAAATTGCGGCAAGTCACGCCCATATATGGGGCTTCCTGATCATATTTATTTTTATGGCGGTTGAAAGCTCGTTCATACCGTTTCCAAGCGAGGTTGTAATGATCCCGGCAGGTTTTCTCGCATTCCGGGGGGAACTTACATTCGGCAGTCCCCTGCCAGATGCCGTGATTGCTGTTTTCTTCGGCCTGGCCGGTTCAATGGCAGGCGCATACTTCAATTATTATTTCGCGCTCTGGCTTGGCAGGCCGTTCCTGTACAAATACGGAAAATACTTCTTCCTTTCCCCCGACACCCTTGAGAGGGCGGAACAGATATTCAGGAAGTACGGGGATATCACGACGTTCGTGTGCAGACTTCTTCCGGCAATCCGGCAGGTCATTTCCGTACCGGCAGGCCTTGCCAAAATGAACCTTTCCAGATTCTCTTTTTTCACGGCGCTCGGGGCGGGAATCTGGGTCGCTATTCTCACTGCCATCGGATATTATCTCGGTTCCCTCTCAAAAGACATGTCATACAAGGATCTGGTTTCCAAAGGGAAAGAGATACTCCATCACAATTACATATGGATACTTATCGGACTGACGGTTGTCATTGCAGTATACGCGGTCATCCACAGCATGATCATGAAATCATCAAAAAAGAATCTGCCGGAACAAATCTGAATGTACTGGAAATAACACGTTTCATAAGTTATTTTTTCAGCAGCTAAAAAAAAATACCCCGTGGTGTAATGGTAGCACAAGTGCCTTTGGCGCACTTAGTCAAGGTTCGAATCCTTGCGGGGTAGCCACACTTTTGAACACTCATAATGAAAATAGTCGTCATAGGAAACGGACCGGCGGGATTTTACGCGGCAAAAAGAATCAGGACGCTAAGTCCTGAAAGTTCCGTCGCCGTAATCGACAGGGACAAACTTCCCATTTATACGAAACTCCGGCTTCCCGACTTCATCGCCGGCAAAGTCGAAGAAAAGAAATTATTCCTCGCAAAACCGGAAGATTATGAAAAATCCGGAATAGAAACACACTTCGGGAACACCATCACCAGTATAAACACAAAAGAAAAGAAGGTCATAACTTCCTCTTGTGAGATTTTCCACTACGACAAACTTATCATTGCGACAGGCGCCAAGGCGTTCAGGCCGACAATAAGAGGAGTGAGCGAAGACGGTGTCTACACCCTTCGCACACTGGCCGATGCAAAGGCGATCATCGAAAAAACCGGGATTTCGCGTAAGGTGGCGGTCATCGGAGGCGGCCTGCTCGGAATTGAGCTTGCCAACGCCCTCAAGAGCAGAGGTCTGAAAGTGGATATAATAGAGTTTTTCCCGCAGCTTCTTCCAAGACAGCTTAATGATATTGGAGCCTCACTCCTGCTTAAAAAGCTCGAATCCCCGACTTTTTCATTCTATCTGGACAGGATCACAACTGAAATCATACGCCGTGAAGATTCCCTTGTCCTGAAAACAAACAGACAGGACGAAATCCAGGCCGACTTCGTGGTTATTTCCGCAGGAATTAAAACGGAGACAGGCCTGGCCGAAAACTGCGGGATAAAAACCGAAAAGGGAATTGTAATAAACAACAGGCTTGAAACTTCCGCGCCCGATATCTTCGCGATAGGCGACTGCGCCCAGTTTGACGGCAGGATATTCGGGTTGTGGATGGCGGCAAAGGAACAGGGTGAAGCGTTGGCGGACATCCTCGCCGGCAAGCGCGAATCATACAAGCCCTCACCGTTCAATCCGATGCTTAAAGTCAACGGCATCAGCCTGGATGAAATAAGGAAAGAAGCGGCGGGGCGGAAATTATAAATTAGAAATTACGAATTACGAATTAGAAATTACGAATTGATTGCCGGGATAATTTTGATTGTATTTTATCTTAAAATTCCTAATTCGTAATTTCTAATTCGTAATTCGTAATTTCTATTATCGTTAACCGTATAAAATCACTAACAACTGGAGGACGGCAAATGGACAAGATAATCATCCGTGATTTGAAGATTGAGACGATCATCGGGACTTTTGAATGGGAACGCAAGGAGAAACAGGATATCATCCTGAACATCGAGATTTCCTGCGAACTTCGCGAAGCCGGGAAAAGCGACAAGATTAAAGACACCATTGACTATAAGGTCCTGAAAAAGCGGATTATCAGACTCATTGAAAAGTCAAAATTCTTCCTGATCGAGAAAACAGCGGAATCGGTGGCGAAATTATGTCTCGCAACCCCTGGCGTGAAGTCCGTCAAGGTGACGGTTGACAAGCCCGGCGCCCTTCGCTACTCGAGAAGCGTGGCCGTCGAGATCGAAAGACCCTGAGAACCTTCCGGTCAGAGCTTGAAATCCAATATCAGCGGCAGATGATCGGAGAACTTCACATTTGGAATCTCGAAATTCTTGATCTTGAGATATTTCGAACAGAGAATGAAGTCAAGCTGCTTCTTGGGTTTCCATGACGGGAATGTGGGCAGGCCGGCCGCGTTCGGATTGATCAGCCCCAGTTTATCCTGAAACTCCTCGACCTCGTGTGCGCCGGAGAAGGTGTTGAAGTCGCCGGCAATGATAACCGGAGTCCGCCCTTTTGCGAGTTTCGCAAGATGCGCGAGCTGAACCCTTCTCACTTCTTTCTTCAAGGCCAGATGGACGAGGAAAAACCTCAGTCCCCCGATATTCACCTCGATGATGAGCCTTTTCATGCCGCAGGTGAAAAAATGGAATTTCCCCTGGGGCAATTTGATCTTTGTAAGAACTGCATTTACCTGGTTCCTGAAAATAGGGAGCGTTTTCGCAAGGAAGTTGTTGTTGTACTTTACCGAACTCTGGTGGTGGTGATTGAGATAACCGGCAATTTTCTCCACCTGATTGACAAATTTTGTCCGGTAGGAGCCGGTGTCGACTTCGACAAGCCCGAGAACATCCGGATCGGCTTCCCCTATGAATTCCATGATCTTGTCGAGATGAGTGTGCGAAGTCCGCATATAACGGGAAGCCGTTTTGATATTATCGTAATAGGATTTCGGGGCACCTGTCCCATACGCGATATTGTAAATAAGGACTCGCATAACCCTCCACCGTCTGATTCCAGGTTCCCGCTTTTCCCGCCGTGTGTAAAAAGTATCCCCTGGTACGTTAAAACTATATCGCGTAATTCAAATAAATCTCCTGTTCATCAATTTAAAATATTGATTAAGGCAGTATAATTTTGTCTTCTCAGGAACAGGGAAAACAAAGGATTTTAAATTATGAATGCAAAGATCATTGATGGCAGGAAAATAGCGGAACAGGTTCACGCGGAGACGGCGAACGAGGTCGCGTTCCTGGCGCGGAACCATAATATCCAGCCCGGGCTTGCGGTGGTGCTTGTGGGGGAGGATCCCGCTTCCGCCGTTTACGTGAATATGAAATCGAAAAAATCCATGGAGCTCGGAATATATTCGGAAAAGCGCGTGCTTGATAAGAATTCGACTCAGAAAGACGTGCTGTCGGTCATCCATGAACTCAACAATAATCCCAGGATACACGGCATACTTGTACAGTCACCGCCGCCGCCGCAGATTGATGAGGCCGCAATTGTCAGGGCGATAAAACCTGAAAAGGATGTTGACTGCTTCCACCCTGTGAATGTCGGAAAAATGCTCAACGGCGAAACCGACGGATTCTACCCGTGCACTCCGCACGGGATCATGGTCCTGCTTGAGAAAAGCGGCATAGATCCGTCAGGGAGACACGCGGTGATAATCGGGCGTTCAAACATTGTCGGGAAACCGATGATGGCTCTTCTCGTCCAGAAGGCGAAAGGAGCAAACGCAACTGTCACAGTCTGCCATTCAAGGACACCCAATATTGCCGATTACACACGCCAGGCCGACATTCTCATAGCCGCGATAGGCAAAGCTGAATTTGTCACCGCCGACATGGTTAAAAAAGGCGCGGTCGTAATTGATGTAGGGATCAACAGGATTGCAGACAAGAATTCGCCGAAAGGGCACAAGCTTGTCGGCGATGTGAAATTTGCGGAAGTCGCGGAAAAGGCATCGTGGATCACTCCGGTGCCGGGAGGTGTCGGCCCAATGACGATCGCCATGCTCATGCATAACGCCGTTAAGGCGTGCAAATTGCAAAACGGCCTCTGCCCTGAATAATCAATTAGGCGGACAAGGGGCGCAAATAATTTGAACATCGAACTCCCAGCTTCGAATGAATTCAGATTTAATCCGGTGTTCAAACGGAAAATAAAATCCTCAATAATCGCAATCTTTACCGGCGCTTTATCGTTGACACGCCACTGGCGCTGTTCTGCACGGCAAGAACCTCATCAATCAAAGTTGAATACTCATAGGGTTTATCGAGGAAACCGGTGACACCCATTCCTGTAAGGCGATCAAAGGCCAGATCACTATAACCGCTGGAAAGAAGCACTCGCACATCCGGATTGATTTTTTTCAGCACGAGAAATACTTCTTCGCCGGTCATATCGGGCATGGAGTAGTCCAGGATGACGCAGCCAATTTCATTCTCATGCAAGCGGAACAGTTCAATCCCCCTTCTTCCGTTTTCTGCGGGGAGTACTTTAAAACCGCCGCGCTCCAGCATGCGTTTGCAAACAAGACGGACGGCATCCTCATCTTCCACCAGCAAAACAGTGCCGGCTCCGATTTTCGGTGGAATGACGTTCGGGGATTCCCTTATATTTTCGGACACCTCGTCGCTCAACGGGAACACAACACGAAAAACAGTGCCGGCTCCGGGGGCGCTCTCCACTTTGATCGCCCCCTTATGATTCCGCACAATTCCCAGTACTACAGCCATTCCCAGCCCGCGTCCGGTGAACTTCGTCGTGAAAAACGGATCAAACATGCGATGGAGAGTTTCCTCTCTCATTCCGCATCCGGTATCCTTCACCTCCATGAAGACATATCTTCCGGGAACAATGTCCTGCGGCAAATGCGCACCTTGGAACCAACTCCTATTACACTCCATCTCGCCGGTGGAAAAACAGATATGCCCTTCGCGGTCGCCTATCGCCTCTGCGGCATTGGTCAATAGATTCATGATAATCTGGCTGATCTGGGTGGTGTCGGCCATAATCGAAGCCAGTGGCTCCTTAAGTTCGTACTTCAGGGTTATCCGCTTTGAGATTGTGACTTTCAGAAGGGAGGAAATTTCAAAAACAACGCGATTGAGGTTTACTGCGGCAATATTGGGGAATCCACGTCCGGAATAGACCAGCATCTGATGACAGATTTTAGAGGCGCGTCTGGCGGCGGCCTCAATTTCACTCAAAGACTGTACAAAGGGGGAATCTTCAGGCAAATCCGACAGCACAAGGCTTGCATTCCCGAGAATAGATGCGAGAATGTTGTTGAAATCGTGGGCTATTCCCCCGGCCATGATGCCAAGACTCTCCAGCTTCTGAACCTGGCGCAAATTGGATTCAAACTCAAACCGTTCCTTCTCCTGTTTCTTCTTTTCAGTAATGTCAATGGCTGTCTCGAGGATCGCGTAAATCTCATTTTTTTCATTGCGCATGGGAACAGCCCGCACCAACCATACCCGTGGCGCACCTCCTCCCCTCCCCGGAGTATGCCCCTCGTAATCACGGGGTTTCCCGTCAGCGAGAATTGCAGGATGGACACAATGGGCGCACCGTTCCTGGCGCCCCTCAAACACTTTCCAGCATTTCTGCCCCTGATATATTTTCCCGGATCCCCTCAGATCTTCATTGTGCCACAGAACCGTACCGTCGGGAGCAATGACATTGACATCTTCCTCAATGTTGTCCATAACCGACTGCAAACGGTCATTTGCCTCACGCAGCTTCTCCTCGTCCTCCTTCTGGGCTGAAATGTCCCTGGCGCAACCGATGATATATTTCGGGTGTCCGACTTCATCACGCAGCACCACCCATTTGTCCGAGTGCCAGCGGTATTTTCCGTCCCGATCGCGTATCCGGTATTCAATTGAAAATACGGCATCTTCAGTCTGCCTCATGTATTTCATCCGTTTCCATGTTTGCCTGAGGCAATCCAGATCGTCCGGATGAAACCTGTCAAGAGTGTCGGCAGCGGACAATACAAGTAATTCCTGGGGGGGGAAACCGAATATGTCGGCGACAGATTCACTGACATAGTCAAACTTCATGTTTTTCACGTCAAACCGGTACACAATGTCCCCGGAATGCCTCAGCGCTTCCTGAAAGGAGAATGCATCCCGCGACCAGATTTCCGATTCGGAAATTGCAGCTGGCGTAAATCTTGATTTCATAATATTGAGGAACTTAATCTGTCAAATCCAATAATCAAGGACGACAATATTCCTGTCAACTGCTTGAAAAGCGGGAATAAACAATTTTAGTAATGGGCGCATTTTCCGAACGGAGGAGGAGCTGATTGCAAAACACAAAAACAGGAAAAATTTTAAAATGACTATAACCGAAAAAATTCTGGCGAAGGCGTCTGGCCGTGATTTCTGCAACCCCGGAGACAATATCTGGGTGAGCGCCGACATTCTAATGACACATGATGTCTGCGGTCCGGGCACCATCGGTGTCTTCAGACGCGAATTCGGGGAGGATGCGAAAGTATGGGATCGCGAGAAAGTCGTGATAATCCCTGATCATTACATTTTCACCTCCGACAAGATGTGCCACAGGAACGTAGACACTCTCAGGAAATTTGCGAAGAGCCAGGGCATCAAGTACTTCTACGATCCCGGAACGTCAACTTATTCCGGCGTCTGCCATGTAACCCTTCCCGAAAAAGGACACTGCCGCCCCGGCGAAGTCCTTTTCGGAACGGACTCGCACACATGTACGCACGGCGCACTCGGCGAGTTCGCAACCGGAATCGGCAATACGGACGCCGGCTTTGTGATGGGAACAGGGAAACTGCTCATCAAAGCACCTGCATCCATGAAGTTTGAAATCGAAGGAGAACTCCCGAAAGGCGTCACTGCAAAAGACATCATTCTCAGGATAATAGGAGATATCGGTGTTGACGGCGCCACATATTGCGCGATGGAATTCTCCGGTTCCACCATTGAATCCCTGAACGTTGAAGAACGTATGACAATCTGCAACATGGCCATTGAAGCAGGCGGCAAAAACGGAATAATCGCACCTGACGCGAAAACCATTGCGTATGTGAAGTCAAGAACAAAAAAACCGTTTGAATGCTTCTACAGTGACAAGGATGCGAAATATCTTTCAGTGAAAAAATATGACGCGACAAGATTCGTGCCTGTCGTAGCCATGCCGTTTTCTCCGGACAATGTCAGGACTGCGTCCGAAATGAAGGATTTCAGGATTGACCGGGTTTACATTGGAAGCTGCACCGGGGGGAAAATCGAAGATTTCAAAATGGCCGCTTCGGTTCTCGACGGAAGAAAAGTGAAAGTTACGACGTTCATAGTTCCTTCGACAGTAGAGGTTGAAAAGGCGCTTTCTTCCGAGAAAATTGGCGGAAAGAGCCTTGTGAAAATATTCGAGGAGGCCGGATGCGAAAAACCGGCGCCTCCGTCATGCGCGGCATGTCTCGGCGGCCCCGTTGACACTTACGGCCGCTCGAACAATGACGAGATATGCGTAAGCACAACGAACCGCAACTTTCCGGGAAGGATGGGTTCAAAGGGTTCTCAGACAATTCTGGCGTCGGCAATGACCGCAGCGGCAAGCGCCATCAAAGGACACATCGCCGATCCGAGGAACGTATAAAAGAAAGTCGACAGTCGTTGGCAATCAGTAATTTTAAAAAAGGAGCATCAACAATGTCGAAAAACATAATAAAGGGAAAAGTGTTTGTTGTCGGTGACAATATTGACACCGACCAGATAATTCCCGCCCAGTACCTTAATCTTGTGCCGACAAATCCGGAGGAATACAGGAAACTCGGGAGCTACGCGCTCTGCGGTCTGCCCGACAGCTACAAGACGCGTTTTGTAAAAGACGGTGAGTTCAGGACTGAATATCCGATCATCATCGGCGCAAATAATTTCGGCTGCGGTTCAAGCAGGGAACACGCGCCGGTCAGTCTCGGTGCGGCGGGAACAAAAGCCGTCATAGCAAATTCCTTCGCCCGGATTTTCTTTCGCAACTGCATCGCCACGGGAGAAGTCTATCCTGTAGAGACAGCGGCTGATAATCTATGCAAGGAACTTAAAACAGGGGATGAAGTCGAAATACAGCTTGACAAGAACGAGCTTAAAGTCGTAAAGACAGGGAAGATTCACAAGCTCAAGGACATCGGTGACGTAAGGGAAGTCGTTGAATCCGGGGGCATTTTCAAATACGCCAGGAAAAAAGGGATGATCAAATGAATATTTTACCGCAGGACCGGTAAAATATCTATAATTGGAAAGAAAACTAAAAATGAATAAACTCTTATCAATATTGTTATTTGCCGCAGCATTTGCAGCTTTTTCAGTTAATGCTCAGGATTCAAAAGATACCGAGACTCAACCGATGCTTTCCGCTTCGGAAGATGAAGTCGTCAAGTTTATAGGTGCTTTCCCCGAATTCCTTAAGGAAAACAAGGACTTGAATCCTTCAGATCCCGGCTCAGTCACTGCGATTATGACCACAATTGCGGCAAACAAGGACAAGTGGGAGGCGTTCGCCAAAGACAAAGGCTTTACAGGCTATGAGAATTTCATGAAGGTCTCTGCAGCAGTTACTACGGCTTATGCCTATCAGCTTCTCCAGCAGAATTCAGCGAAACTTGAAAAGCAGATACCTGCAGGGGTTCAGGGCATGGTGAAGGATAAGCTGATGAAACCTGTCAGGGAACAAATAAAACAGTATGGCAAGATGATTTCTCCGGAAACGCTTGAGGTGGTTAAAAACCACACGGATGAACTCCGGAAGATATTAATTCCCACAGAAAAGATCAAATTGAAAAAGAAATAAACGGCAAATATTTTTCCAGCCGCTGGAAATATATATATTACCGGAGCAGGAGCGGACAAGCCATGTAGG
>JBAYFV010000017.1:0-21304 GCA_041666985.1 Victivallales bacterium | reverse complement strand
GCCGACAAGTTCATTGCTGGCTGAAAGATTGACATTGATTGTCGCGCCGGCGATCGAATGATGGCAGCTCGGCGGAATCACATTCCACAGATCCTCGCAGATTTCGATTCCGAAGCTGAAAATACTGTCGTGTTCGAAAACAATGTTTGTCCCGAACGGAATTTCGTCCCCGTTCATCTCCAGCTTTTTGGAGATTACATCTTTCCCGGACGCAAACCATCGTTTCTCGTAGAATTCGCGGTAATTGGGATTGAACGATTTTGGAACTGCGGCAAGTATTTTCCCGTTATGGATTACGACGGCGCAGTTGAAAAGTCTGGATCTGAAAAACAGTGGAGCCCCGACGACTGCAACAATATCAAACGCCTTTGCGAAATCCGCAATTTCGGCAAGAGCCGAATAGACTTTGTCGGTGAGCCTTGTCTGATGGAAAAGGTCGGCGCAGGTGTAGCCGGTGACGCAGAGTTCGGGAAAGACCACGAGGGCGGCACCCTGCCTGTCAGCCTCGGCGACGAGTTTTTTTATCTCCAATGTGTTGAAATCCACATCGGCGACGCGGATTTCAGGAACAGCTGCTGCGACTCTGTAGAAACCGAACATTTTGAAATTCCATTCTTTTATCTCTTTTAATAAGCGAAATATACACTAGATTTCCCAGGAGTCCAAGAGATATCGGGGTAGGCGGCCAAGATCGGTAATCAGTGAACAGCAATCGAGTTTTTTCAGTTGTGTCTTTTTATTTGCACTTGGTCGCCCGGAATCTATCTTGATGTGAGTAACAAGGCACAGGGATAAAGACAAGATGAAAGCCGGGAAGAAAATAATACTTGCAGTACCGCATGGTTTCTGTGCCGGCGTCAGAAGGGCTCTTGAAACAGTTGAAAGGGCTTTGGAATTATACGGTCCCCCCATTTATGTGCGGCACGAGATAGTCCACAATGAATACGTCGTTGAATCACTCCGGAAAAGAGGCGTTGTTTTTGTGGAATCGTTGTCTGGCCTTCCGAAAGGCGCCCGCCTTGTTTTCAGTGCGCACGGTGTTTCTCCGGAAATTGAAAGTGCGGCGCAGGACGGGGGGTATGACATTATTGACGCGACATGTCCGCTTGTGAAGAAGATCCATCTCCAGGCCGTCAATTATTATGCCAGGAGATATGCGGTGATAATCGTCGGTGATAAAAAACATCCGGAGGTTGTCGGGACGGCCGGGCAGATTGACGACAGCTGCATAGTTGAAACGATTGAAGACGTTGGAACGCTTCCTGAAATAAGCCGGAAACAGATTGAGTGCCTGACACAGTCAACCCTGAGCGCCGACGACACAAGGGAAATAGTCAAGGCGATCAAGAAGAGGTTCAGGGGGAAAAAAGTTTCAGTTTCCAATGACATCTGCTATGCGACCCAGAACCGGCAGAACGCGGTGAAAGCCCTTGCGAAGAAATGCGACGCGGTATTTATTCTCGGTTCGAGCAACAGTTCAAATGCAAACCGGCTCAAGGAGGTTGCTGAAAAAACAGGGACAAAGGCCTATCTGGTCAGCGGACTGACCGGGGTGTCCTCGAAAATCCTGAATAATCTTGAGCGGATCGGTATTTCAGCAGGAGCTTCCACACCGGAAATACTCATTTCAAAATTCATTGCCTCCCTGAACAGGAAAGGCTGGGACAAAGTAGAGACAATGGGCGCGGAGGAAAAGAAGATAGTGTTCAAACTGCCTGACAGGTTTAAGTAGTTAATTCGCCAAGGCGAACAGGCATGTTCTTGAAATCGGATTCAGATTAAATCCACAGGCAAGACGCCTGTGCTGCATTTTGAAATCGGGACAGGGTAAAGCCGGCGGCTATTTGCCGATCATTTGCTCCAGTCTTTTTGCGGAGGGGAGTTTTGGGTCTATAGCCAGGGCTTTCCTCAGGAGTTTTTCGCCTTCCTCCTGTTTGCCCTGTGCGAGATTCGCAGCCGCGAGATTGACAATAAGTTCTGCGTTTCCGGGTTCAAGTGCGTGGGCCCTTGCGAAGTAACTTGCGGCTTCCTTAAAGTTTGATTTCTGCATCATCATGACGCCCATGTTGTTCAGTGCCTTCCTGTGCGAGGGATCAAGTTTGAGACATTCCCAGTAATGCCTTTCCGCAAGGATTCCGTTGCCATTGTATTTTGACAGGAAGAGGGCGTAATTGTAGTGAAGGTCGGGGAGTTTGTCATTAACCTCAAGGGCTTTCCTAAAGGAAGCCAGGGCTTTGTCATGCTCATTCCTTGATGAGTATATGGCGCCGAGGTTCATCAGGCCGCAGGCGTCGTTGTCATCGCATTCCAGAGCCCTGAGATAATAAGCTTCAGCGGCCTTCATGTGCTTCTGTTTTTCACTCAGCATTCCCAGGAGGTTGTAGCTTCTGGACCACTTGTCCATCGAACCGGATGCTTTAAGCAGACAGGATTCCGCGTCTGCAAGATTCCCCGATTTCATGTATGCCTCTCCGAGCAGGGTGAACGCCTCGGCTTTTTCACGGTTCTCCGAAATGTGTGGAGCCGGCAGAAGGACAATGGCGGCGGCAATGCCGGCATATGGCGCTATTGTGTAAAGGCCTGACCTGAAGTTGCTTATCAGATAATCTATTGTGAAGGCGGCGAGGACGAGTATTCCCGGCAGCATGCCGAGCCGGTATCTTCCGCTTGTGACAAAGAGAGTCTGGACGAGCCAGAATGAGAAGATGAGGATCAGGAAATGCCTGTAGCTGTAAAGGAAGGATCTGTTGTTCCAGTTCATCAGGAATCCGGAAATGGCCAGAATTGCGGCTGCGCCGAAAGCCCACTTGAAAAGTCTCTGAAATTTCGTGTAATACTTCAAGGGCGCGGGATCGGCTCCGGCTGTAAGTTCGCGATAGTTCCATGTGTAAAACGCTTTTTGTGTAATGAGATTAAGCCACTTGAAAGGATGATTTTTCATGAAATTCCAGCTTTCGCTGAGAAAATAATGGTCTTTTGATGCAAAGGAGGCAGATGCTGTTTTTTCGGCCAGGGCATGAAGTTTATTCCATTCGGGGCCGGGCCGCAGATAGCATGTGCCGTCCGCATCCTCATTGTTTCCGATATAAAAGTTTAAACCGCTGTTGGCCTGAATCGGCGCTGTGCTTCCCAAGACTGTGTAATTGTAGAAAGTGACGGGGGCGACAACCGCAGATGCCGCTGCAAAATAAATGAAAGGGAGCCTGAATGATTTCCGCCTGAACCACCTTGTGAAAAGATAAATTGTTTCTGCGAGAACAAAGAGGCCCGCCATCGGATGCGCCAGAATTGCCAGCCCGGCTGCAATTCCTGCGCCGATGAATAATCCTGGTTTCCCCTCTTCCTCGGCGCAATACGCAAGGTATGCTGAAAGACAGAGCAGGGGAACCAGCAGGGACTCGCTTATGTATTCCGCCTCATAATAAATCAATGGCGGATAAGTCAGCCACAGGATGGACAATATGAGATTATGGACAGTCCACTTCCCCTGTATCAGACGCAGGGAAAAAACAAGCGGCAGCGTTGAGGCGATTCCGATGATAAGCTGGAAATATCTCACAAGGAAATGGTTGAAGGCGAAAATCCGGTATTCGAATGCGAGGAGGAACGGATAGAGCGGGCTGTGTATGTGAACGTAATTCCAGAGGTAATCGCCGGCTATTATCTGTCTTGCCCACAGGTCGTATTCTTCAATATCCGGTCCGATGGGGATGTTGAAAACCGGTGACGAAGAGAACTGCATGAGATACAGAAGACGGATTGCCAGCGCTGATACGAGCAGTGTTACTGATGAAATGTTTAGGATATTGAGCTTTTTCATTCTTCAGATTCATGTCTTGTTGGTTTTCCCTGAATTATAGTTTTTCATTCAAGTAAATTCAAAGCGGGAATTTATTTAAATGAAAAACTATGGGTGAGGAAATCCCGCACAGCCTTGAAAATAATCTAACCTGTTGTATCCTAAGCGTTTTAATTTTTTTCTGGAAAGCCCTGGAGGCATATGGTTGAAAAGAAAGTCACAATCAGAAACGAGGCCGGCATACACTGCCGCCCTTCAAGCATGATTCTCATGGCCGCCCAGGAGTTTACAACCTGCAAGTTCCGCGTCATCAGCAAAAACGGAGAATCCGATCTGACCAGCATACTCTCCCTTATTTCAATGGGACTGGAAAAGGGGAATGAAATCACGATTCAGGCGGAAGGTCCGGATGCGACGACTGCGCTCGAGAAGATTTCCGGTCTTTTCGCTTTTGAATATGATTTCCAGAGGGAATGAAAGTTCCCCGGATTTTTATCGAATTGTTTTTGAATATTGCGGTTGAAGACATTAAGTTCCTGTTCCCTGTTTTATATTGCACGCAAAATCAAATGGAATTGCCGGATGAGGATTGGAAATACATTTTCAGCATTGCTTTTTGCGGTTTCCTCCTTTTTCATCTACTTTAGTTCCGCCTCGAGCCTGAATGCATTGCCTTCACTGTCAAGATCAAGTATCAAAGTCGGATTGTCCCCCCGTGTGCAGAAAAACACCTGGGCCACGTTAAACTGCACAATAGATAACCCGGATTCAAAGCCGTATGAAGGATATTTGCGGCTTCTTGACGAGGGCAGTTTCATGGGCAGGAGAACCGTGTTTTCCGAAAATCTGACAATACCCGCAAACGCTTCACTCAAATACAGCACCGAGATAATGGTTGAGGACTCGGAAAACTTCCACGTTGAACTTTACATTGACAATAAAAGGATTCCGGGGGTTGATTCAATCGTTATAAAGACAATGAATGAGAAAGAGGAGCAGTTTTGCGTATTGAATGATTCAGCCGACACCAGCATGGGGGCGGTGAACCAGCTTGACGCTTTCAAGAAAAAATGCTTTCAAGTCCAGCTTTCATATAAGGAAGTGCCGTTTCACTGGTCATCCCTTAAATCGTTCGTGGCGATTCTTGTCCTCAGGCCCGATTTCAAGAGTTATTCTTCCCGCCAGTTCAGGGCCATTGCAGATTATGTCAGGCAGGGGGGGATCGTCATATTCGCGGATCCGGCGGGTTCTATTGAAGCTGCGAATACTCCTCTCGCCGAACTTCTGCCTGTAAATCCCCTCAGAATCAGAAAGATAACCGAGCTTCAGTCCGTTAAGAAATTCTTTCCGGGATTCAAGGAGTGGGGCGAGGCCAATCCGGTTGAGTTTCTTGAATCTTATCCCCGGGAGAACAGTCTTGTCTGGTTGAAGGAAAAACAGTTTCCGGTTTTCAGTTGGAAGAAAGTCGGGTTTGGCGAGTCCCGTTTTTCGGCTGTCTCCCTTTCCGGAGCCGTTTTCGAGAAGACGGGTTCCTGGGAAAAGGCGATGATGTTTTTTCTGAACCACCAGTCGCGTTTTGCCGACACACGGAAAATTTCCGGCTGTCTTGATGAAATGACAGGCTACACGGTTCCCGGCGTGGAAGTTGTCAAAACTGTATTCCTCTGGTATTTCCTTTTCCTGGCGCTGCTCACCGGCGCCGGAATCTATTTCAGGAAAGGCAATATTGCCCTTGCAGGCGCAGCCATGCTTTCGCTGATCGTGACGTTCTGTGTATTTGGCATGGTTTCGTCCGGCATGTCCAAAAACACTTCCATGCTTGTTGCTTCGGTTGAGGCACGTTATCCCGCCGGTGACACAAGGGCGGTTGACGCCTATTACGGAATATTTTCCAGGAAGGATGCAACGGAGACGTTTATGGCCGGGAATGAAAATACCAGATTCTCGGCGATTGTCCCGGGATTCAACAGAATGTTTGCCTTCATGGGCGATGATTCGTCAAAGGGATTCATGGGGAAAAAAACAACTGACCCGGTGGAGGTGCTGTGTGATTACGGGGTTCCCCAGGTTTTCAAATTGAATATCAGGACAAACGCCACCAGGCAACTGAACGCCATGTTGTCAGTGGATGTTCCGGCAAACAAGGAGCTCCCGCTTCCTGAAATCACATATGCCGGAAAAGGATTTTCATTCAAGGAATGGCAGTGCCCTCCGGATTTGAAATACGACTTTGCCTTTCTCGCATTTCCGGGCAGGATAATGCCTCTAGGCGGCAAGGGCGGAAAGCTTTCATATAATCCGGATGTCAGCGGGTCTTTTTTCAGAGGCGACAATATCATGGCGTCGCTTGCAGATTCGCTCCGCTTCGGGTTCAAAACCATGAAGCCCTGCATTGCGCTCGTAAACACCGGTGAAACGAGCGTGAAATTCAATGATTCAGGCTACCAGTCGAGAATAATAAACTTTATCCCCGTCAGGGAAAAATTTGAAAATGAAAACATCTATGTCGGGCCGGAGTCAATTGTCCTTTCAGCCGGGGATTCCTCCTCGAGGTCTATTATTCCCGGGAACGAATTGCTTTCGCAGATTTATTCGCAGAACAGCGCGGAATACAAAATACTTTTCAAGCTCCCCACTGTCTGTTCGATGATGATTCCGGAGGAGATTGACGTTAAACTTGTCTATTTCAATGACACCATGTCTGTCAAGGTAGTTCCGAAAATGATGCTTTTGAACGGACAGCCCGCAGTCGGCAACAGCCCCGGAAAGGGGACGGCTGAAAGGCAGATTACAGGTGAAAGGAGGTCCAACACCGAGTATGTGTTTTCAAAGGACCTTGATAAAGTGCTTAACCCTTGTTCAGGCGAAGGGGTGGTTGTCCTCAGTGTGGAACTTGAAAATGCAAATACAAGCATGTCTGAAAGGCTTCGCGCCAATAAATGGTTTTTGAGGGAGTTTTCAATCGGAGTCAAAGGAAGGCTGCGTCCGGACATTGCTCCTCTCGCTTACTGATACAAATAACTGGAGTGTCTTATGATAAGAACTGAAAATCTGACGAAGGGATTTGCCAAGGAACGTGGTGTTTTTTCGTTGAATCTCGAAGTTCCCGCCGGAAAAATATACGGATTTGTCGGTCCGAACGGCGCAGGCAAAACCACAACCATTAAAATTCTCTGCGGGCTTCTCAGGCCTGATTCCGGAAAGGCATTTGTGGGGGGGCTTGAGGTTTTGCCCAGAAACATCCCGGAAATTAAAAGGAAAATAGGTTACATGCCCGATATTTTCGGTGTCTACGAACAGATGAGCGTATGGGAATATCTTGATTTCTACGGGGCGGCCTACAAGATTCCGGCAAAAAGACGCAAGCAGAGAATAGAGGAGGTTTTGAAACTGACTGAAGCAATGCACATGATTGACTACCAGGTGACATCTTTGTCAAGAGGCATGCGGCAGAGAATCGGTCTTGCCAAAACTCTTATTCACGACCCGCAGATACTCATACTTGACGAGCCTGCGGGCGGACTCGACCCTACGGCCAGAATCGAGATGCGCCAGACAATTTCACGCCTGAGCGCCCTGGGCAAGACAATCCTGCTTTCAAGCCATATGCTTCCCGAACTTTCATCGGTATGCGACATCATCGGCATCATTTTCAAGGGTGAGCTTCTTGTGCAGGGGACCGTGAAGGACATCACAAGGAATCTTCAGGAAAAAATCGCGATGGACATAACTCTGGATTCTGATATGAATCATGCCCGGGGTGTTCTCGAAGGAATAGAGCATGTGGCCGATGTGAAGGCTGTTGACGAGAACCAGTTCCAGTGTACTTTCAACGGCACCAGGGAGCAGGTTAAAAATGTTCTCAGGACGCTTGTCGACAATGGAGTGGTTGTCAGGTGGTTTGCCGAAAACGAGGCGGATCTCGAAGATGTCTTCATGAATGTTACAAGGCGTAAATCATAAAACGGTGGGCATATGATGTTTCCGGCAAATCCGATTTTCCAGAGGGAGTTCAGCTCTTCCTCGAGATCTGTGAAGACTAATTTCCTCATATGGGCGTACCTTGTTCTTCTTGCGCTTCTGATTCTAATCCTGTGGCCCGCAGGCGGCATCCATTCGGTCGCTTCGTCAAGCAGCAAGCAGATTTTCAGCCTCTTCTTCGGTGTCAATCTGACCCTTGTGCTGCTGATGGTTCCGGCCTTCTCGGCCACTTCGATTTCATGGGAGAAGGAAAACAACACCTACGACAGTCTTTTTATCACAATGATGAAACCCCATGAGATTATGCAGGGGAAGCTGTTTTCTTCGATACTGATGATTGTCATACTGGTTTTCCTGTCAATCCCAATTGCGTCAGTCTGCGCCCTTACAGGCGGAATAAGCGTCCTGCTTGTGACTAAAATTGTTTCCCTGATTTTCGTGACTGCGGTAAGCTACGGACTTGCAGGGCTGGCGTGCAGCGCCTGGTTTTCGCGGAGTTCGACTTCGATTGTCATGAATTACGCGGTCATGATGGTTTTTGCGGGAGCAAGCTGGCTTCCCGCAGCCCTCTTGAGCAACATATTTTTCCTTCAGAAGTTCAAGGATGTCTGGCAGTTTGTAAGATGCATGAGCCCCTACGATGCCATGTTCTATCTCCTTTACCCTGAAACTTACCGCCTTTCAATGGAGACGGTTTCACGCGGCGATGCGGTTACCCCGTATGGCATATTCATAGGTTTTTCGGTTGTCCTGTCAATAGTCTCATTCGTTTTGTTCGCAAGGGGAATAACAAGGCCGGCTGTCAAATCCAAAGCCGTTCAGGGCGAGTTTTATACGGGAACCAGTCAGGCTATCAAGAGAAAACTGACATGGCCATTCTATCTTGTAGATCCCCTTAAAAGGAAAAAGACCATAGCCAACTGGTCGAATCCTGTTTTTGTGGCGGAAATGAGGAGCAAGCTGTTTGCCAATCCGAAATTTGTACTTCGCCTGGTTTCGGCGATTTTCATCCTCAGCCTCATGCTTTTGATCCTTGTTTCATGGCAGTATTCGACAATGCTGAAGGCCGACACCGTCAGGATTGTCGCCATCATTTTCCAGATATGCGTGGTGGCCCTTCTGTCGCCGGGTGTCAGCAGCGGGCTCATAACCGAGGAGATCACAAGCGGAACCTTCCTCATGCTGAGGATGACCCCCATGAAGCCGCATACGGTTATTTTCGGGAAATTGAAAGCCACCTTCTTTTATGCCCTGATTTTCATTGTCAGCAGCTTCTTTGTCATCTTCGCAATGGCCTACCTTGAGCAGCAGACCGTTTTTCCCGACGGCTCCTTTTTTTCTCCGGACTGGTGGTCGGAAGTGGTTCGAAGATCCCATCAGGAGGGCTGGTACGACAAACTGTGGTTGACCTATAAGCGTATTGTAATATGGATTTTTATTCTTCTTCTGAGCACTTTGACATTTCTCACATGCGGTCTTTTTGCCTCGTCCGTATCAAAGAATACAGGTATGGCGACCGCTCTCAGCTATGCCATAACCGCTCTCATATGCATTGTCAGTCTTGCCCCCCTGGTGCTGGTAAACAAGATTTCAACGTCGCTTTCATATGTGATTTTGTCTTTTAATCCGATAGCTGCGGCTGCGCAGATCACGAATAATTCCCTGAATGACTATCCGGGGCTGTGGAAGGCCAACATGGCATGCCTTTCAATCCTCATAGCCTTCTTTCTGGCTGCCGCGACTCTTCGGACGTGGTGTTTATTCCGTGCAAGAGACTGATAATGAGATTCATAGACAACATCCTTGAAATTCTCTGGAACCTGTTGGGCGTCTTGGGAAAGGTTGCATCCTTCCTCCTTTCCGTTGCTGTGAAAATCCTGGCGGCGTTCTGGGACTTTCTATGCGGCGTACGCGGTTTGCGCCGGTTCACCGACAGGATGAATGTTTTTTTCAGGGGAACGGAGAATGCATGGAATTCCTCCCTTGCAGTAGTTTTCCGTGAGGGAATATCCGGATTTTTCCTGCATCTTAAGAATCTGATTGAAACTTCCAGAAGAGTCAGAATCTGGTTTTTCATCATGCTCTTCACTGTTCTCTTCCTGTGGTTCCATCCTCCATACAAATGGGGGCCTTGGCACTATCATGAAAGCGGAAAAGCTTCATATTACGGCAGCGGTTTTTATTTCAACAGGACTGCCGGCGGCGAAAGATTTCTCCCTTTCCGTTATACGGCGGCACACAGGACGCTGCCAATCGGCATAACCGTAATGGTGGTCAATAAGGACAATCATGCAAAAGTTTACGTTCGGATAAACGACAGGGGGCCGTTTTCGGGAAACAGGATTATGGATCTCTCAAAATCGGCGGCGGATGAAATCGGCATTGCCGGGAATGGCACTGCAGATGTCGAGATATACACCAGGAAGAAATATGGGAAGTAGTCGTCAGTCGTCAGTTGTCATGACGCCTGCAAGCGTCAGGAAATTCTCAAGAAGTTTATGCCCGTGCTGGGTGAGTATTGATTCCGGATGGAACTGCACTCCGTAAACAGGAAGTTTTCTGTGGCGTATTCCCATAACCACGCCCTCTGCGGTTTTGGCCGTTATTTCAAGAGTTGAAGGGAGCGATTCCGGTTTTATCACAAGAGAATGATATCTTGTCGCTGTGAACTTGTTTGGAATGCCCTTGAATATATCCCTGCCATTATGTATTATTTCAGAGACTTTGCCGTGCATGAGGCTCGGCGCATGGATGATTTTTCCGCCGAAGACTTCTCCGATGCACTGATGTCCGAGGCATACTCCCAGAACCGGAATATGCTTTAATGAAAAATACTCTATGGCTTCACAGGATATTCCGGCCTCGCGGGGAGAGCAGGGGCCCGGGGAAACCACAAGCGCCTCAAGAGGCAGCTTTGAAAGTTCAGGCAGGCTTATTTTGTCGTTTCTTACAACCTTTGGAGGGTGTCCGAGTTCTGCGAAATATTGCACAAGGTTGTACGTGAACGAATCGTAATTGTCAATCATCAGAAACATAATGGCATTTTCAATTTATGATTTTCAGGTTCTCTTGGCTTGAATCATGATTTGAAGCGGTAATATACATCTTCGTTATCCAATAAAAATTTCAAATCAAAATTTCATGAAACATTTGGAATAAGGGTGTTTGTATTTACAGCGTAAAAATGTATTATAAACACATCTGTGCTGATGGTTGCGTGTAAATTCTCTAGAAAATTTATATGGATTGAATGCGGAGGAATGATAAAATGGCTGACGACAAAAAAGTAATTATAGGTTCGAACGGGGGTGCACCCGTTAAGCCCGGCGACATGACAAGAATAACTTCCGCTGTGAAGATGGGGGCGGGGGACGATGATTCTATCGCAACGGCAACTATTCCCAGGATGAAGGTTAAAGCTAATGTGGCGAGTGATTCTGTTGAGACGGCAGCTGTCAACAAGGAGGAAATAAAGGCGAAACTGGGAGGAGACGGCCCCAAGAAGGCGACTATCAGGCTGAAGCCTGCCGCCGCCGCCGGTGAAGAGGTGGAATCTGCGACGGTGCCGCTGCAGGCGTCGGCGGCAGCACCCAAGACTGTAGTCGCATCGGCTCCTGCACCGTTGCCGGCTCAGGCGACAGCCGTCCCAAAATTTACATCAGAAGCATCTTCTGAAGAAGATGAAACCGTTAAAATCCAGAAGCCCCGCCCTGTTTCAAACACAGCTGTTCCAGGCGTAAAGCAGACCATAAAACTCCGTCCCTCCTCGAACACTCCCGCTCCTATGTCCGGCTCTGACTCAAATGCCGGTTTTATCCCGCCGCCGCCACCACCCCAGCCAGCTACAGCCCAGGCTGGTTTGTCGGGTGCTTCCGAAGCCAAGAGGACAATCAGGCTTGTGCCCAAGAAAGCAGATGCAACTTCCGGCGGTGAACAACAGGTGTCAACTGCTGCAAGGCCGTCGGCTCCTACGATCAAGCTGGAAGAGCCTTCTCCGGTTTCAGCGGGATCTTCTGCAGCACGGTCGGCGCTGACCATTAAGCTTCCCCCCGCTGAAGGAGAAACCGATGCCGCCGCCCCAAAGAGAACGCTTAAATTAAAATCCACCAGACCTGAAGCCACTGTAGCCACCCCGCATCCTGCTCCCGCAACACCGATCCCGGCTTCTCCCGCACTTGCTTCTGCAACTGATGCTGAAGTACCCGTTAGCGCGGGGGAGGGGCAAATCATCCCGCCGACAATTGAAAAAGCGGCTCGGAAGGAAGGGAAACAGGAACCCTCCATGATTTTCACGATTGCAGCATGTATCGCCTTTTTTGTGATGGCTTATTTCGCATGGATGCTTGTCGGTCAGTATTGCAACAATCATATGGATTCAAAGATTTCCGTCCCGGGACTTTCAGGCAAGGTAAAATAAGAATTTAGAGCTTCCCTTTAGGCTTTGCAAAAACAGGAGGCGTTTGCGCCTCCTGTTTTTTTATTATGCATATTTCACTTCGGATTTCCCTCTTTTCTGAAAGTATTCGGGGCTTTTCCTGTTTTGTCCTCCTGATTGACATCGTCCGGCAGCGGAGCGAGCGGATCAGAGATAATCAGATCGTGGACATGTCTTATGTCATTCCAGTTAAGCAGAGCGTCTTGCTTCATGTTTGCCCCGATATATAATACGGAAATACCCGCGTTGTTCATCTGGCAGTATTTGAATTTTTCAAATGATTCGATTCCGTGTTCCGGAAGAAATGCCGTCAGAAGATGATTGAAAAAACCGCCATGTGACAGAACAAGAACGTGCCTTTCCCTTATCGCGTGAAGTTCGTTAAGGAAGCATATCGCCCTTTGCCTTGCATCAGTGAACCAGCCATTATGACTGTCGGCGGTTCCGTATTCAGGGAGTGCCGAATATGGAAGAATAGATGAATAGGCATCGCCTGGAAGCTCTTCAACAATTCTTGAATCAAACTCAATGTTGCAGGCCTTGATTTCGGAGCGTTCGAATGTCTCCCTGGCCCTCTTGAGAGGACTCAGGTATATCTTGTCAAATGTTAAATTGTTGAAAACCTTTCTGAGCCTTCCCGCCTGCCTTTCGCCCCTTTTGCTCAGACCTGTGTCAATCCCGTACTCCTCTTCGGTCTGCGCTTTGCTTTCGGCGTGACGGAGAAGCCATATTTTTTTTATTTTTGAATCCGACATGGGTAAATCTCCAGATGAAAACTTTAAAACTGTTTTTTTCAGCCTAAAGTATAGCCTGTTACAGGTTTCAAATCAATTTGACCTATTGTGCAATGCGGGCTTAAAATGATCAATATGAATTCAGATCCACAGAAAAAATATGACAGGCTGCTCGCCCTTCTCGGGAAAGAAATCCCCGATGAATTTGACGCCGAAGGTGTCCGATGGAGGAAGATAAAGGCGTTCAAGCATGATTTTTTCGCAGCAACAGGTCTTTACGAATCTGAAAAGGGACGCATGGCGGTCCTGAAGATTTTCAGGCCGTATTCCTACATGGGAATACCCTATGGCCTCCTTTCAAGGTGGCAGGCGGCGCATGAGGAGAAAGTATATAAAAGGCTTCAGGATACCGATTGCGTTCCGAAATGGATCGGAAGACTCCGGAAGACCGGAATAATCCATGAATACGTCCCGGGAAATGATCTTTCTTCAAAATCCCGCCTGCGTGATGGTTTTTTCGATGAACTTGAGAAGCTGCTCGAACTCATGCATGGCCGCGGAATGTCATATCTTGATACAAACAAACCGGACAATATCCTTGTCGGAGATGACGGGAACCCTTATCTGATTGATTTTCAGATAACCTGGGTTCAGCCTCCGTTTCCCCTGAATCTGCTGACATATCCGCTGTTCTGTATTTTTAAGGATTCAGACATTTATCATCTGCGCAAGCACATAAGGAGATTTTCGCCGGGCAGGATTTCTGATGCCGAGTTCGAAAAAATGCGGCCATGGTACATAAAACTTCATCGTTTAATCGCCACTCCCATTCGCAGGAAACGTCGCGGTTATCTGAGAAGGGTGGAGAAAAATGCGGCACATCATCCTGAAGGCGCGGAAAGGCATTGAATGGAATTTTCAAACAGCATAAAGGTTCCCGCAAAAGTTTATGCGAATTAAACAGTGTCTTATCTTTACTTCTTTTATTTGATGTATATCTTAGATGGAGCGGGGCGTATTAAACTAACAATGAAATAAGGAGATTTGCATGAGAAAATTTGCAGCGTTGATTATTGGTGTTGCGGCATTAACCGTTGTCTGTGGATGCGCAAGCACTCACGTCAGCCAGTGGAGTTCTCCACTTGATGTGAAGCTTGAAGCGAACATAACACCTTTGCTTGAAATAGGCGATGAAATCAAAGGCACAGCCACAATTACGAGGATTCTTTTCTTTAGCTCAGGCGCAACTGAGTTTGCCGACGGCGTTGAATACACTGCGGCAGGATCGGGATCACTTGGATATTCGCTTTTCGGAAATGCTGTTGCTGAAGGCAAGGCCGCTGCTGCGTATGATGCCTGCAACAAGGCTGGCGCAGACGTGATTATCGCTCCCAGATATACTGTTGAAACGAAAGACTATGTTGTGTACGCCAAGACAATCATTAATGTAAAGGGATACAAAGGCGTTTTCAAAGGATTGAAGAAATAATATATTTGTGAGACTCCCCCGCAGTTATAAATGCCGGAAGCTTTAAGCTCCCGGCATTTTTTTTGCGTTAATCCGCAGAGCGTTAAAAGAAATGGCTGACCATTTTCCGGAGCTGCGGAGAGACCTCCCGGGGTAATTGACAAATCTGAAAAGCATGGTACGTTTGGGGGCATCCTTTTCAGGACAGCAAAAATTCCCTGGAAATATTAAATCCCCCCGGGCAAATGCGGTGAAATCTATGTCTTTAAAGAATGTGATAGCTATTGACGGGCCGGCGGCATCGGGTAAGAGTACCGTCGCTCAGCGTGTCGCCGACAGGCTGGGCGGATACTATATAAGCACAGGCAACATGTACCGGGCGATCACCCTTTTCCTCATGCAGAACAAACTTGATTTGAATTCACAGTCCCCCCCCGGGGAAATCGGTTCCCTCCTTAAAAAACTGGATTTGTCGTTTTTCAAAACTGCAGACGGGCAACTCTCCATGACAATGAACGGGGCAACCGCCGATTCCGCCATACGTTCGCCGGAAGTCGCAAAATATGTCAGCAGGATTGCCGCCATGGGAAACGTACGCGCCTGGCTTATAGACAGACAGAGAAGCCTTTCAAAGCTGGGGCTCGTCATAATGGAAGGCCGTGATATCGGAACAGTTGTTTTTCCGGACGCAAAGTATAAATTCTTCATTACCGCGTCGCCTGAAGTCAGGGCAGGGAGAAGACTTGCGCAGTCCGGAGAAACACCCGAAGGCTCAACAGTGGCCTCAGTTGCAAAGGAAATTGCAGAGCGCGATGAAATGGACAGCAACCGCCGAATCGCCCCTTTAAAAAAAGCGGATGATGCTATATTCATAGACAGCAGTGAAATGACTGTCGAAGAGGTCGTGAACCTCATTGCATCGTTTATTAAATGAACACAAAATATTGAAATCATTGAAAAATGAGAAAAGTCGAAATCCAGTACCGTGTCCCCTACGCCGACACCGATCAGATGGGCGTTGTTTATTACGCCAATTATCTGGTTTATTTTGAAAGGCTGAGGAACGAGCTTCTCCGCGAGGACGGACTTCCGTACTATGAGATTGAAAAACTTGGAATCATGCTTCCCGTCATCGAGGCTGTTTGCAAATACAGGAATCCGGCGAGATATGATGACATGCTGAGCTTTTCGGGCTGGGTGGATGAAATCAAGGGCGTCAAAATTAAAATCTGCTGCGAAGTTCGCAGAGACGAAGAGCTTCTGGCGGAAGGCTATACTGTCCATGCATGCGTGGACATGAAAACACGTAGGCCGGCAAGGCCTCCGGAATGTCTCACCGCATTGGTTGAAAAAAATGAAACTGAAACCCTGTAACATATTGAAGACAAGAACATGGCGGAAATACGTTTTGCAAGTCAGGTGATTTTGAACGAGGATGCAACCAGCCGCTGGCCCCACCCTAAAAATGCGGCATTGATTCTTTCATTGGCCGTTCTCTCGATGGTGCTTTTCGGGCTTGCCATGCTTTATTCCACTTCATCGGGCATAGCGGGAGCCACTCTTTTCAAAAAACAGATGGTATGGGCAACCGTGGGAATCGTTGGCGCAATGGTTGTGTATATGGCCGGCTACCGGAATGCGGTAAAGTATTCGATAGTGTTTTTAATGATAAGCATACTGCTGCTTCTTCTTGCAAGGGCCTCCAGGCCTATTAACGGGGCCTACAGATGGATTCAGTTCCACGGATTAAGCATACAGCCGTCGGAATTCGCCAAGATCTCCCTTGTGCTTTTCCTGGCATACTTCTGTTCAATGAGGCAAAGGTTTCTGAATTCATTTTTCCACGGCATAATTCCTCTCGGAACAGTAATAGGCACCACGTGCGGACTCGTTATCATCGGAAAGGACTGGGGGACGACAATCCTGATTGCGGCAACTGCGGGACTCATGCTTTTTGTCGCCGGAGTGAGGCTTGCATATCTCCTGATCGGCCCCGCCGTCCTGCCTTTCCTTTTTGTTTACGCAAAATACATGGATCCGGAAAGGTGGTCGAGGATAACTTCATTTATGGATCCGGAAATAGTCGCAAAAGACAGCGGCTACCAGCTCTGGAACTCATTGATGGCGCTTGGATCCGGTTTCTGGAGCGGGCTCGGATTCACGCAGAGCAGGCTGAAATGGAATTATCTGCCTGAGGCGCACACCGATTTCATTCTTTCAATTGTCGGAGAGGAACTCGGATTCATAGCCATTCTCCTTGTTGTTTTCGGTTACATCATCATCATGCTGTCTTCGGTTTACATATGCATCATGTCAAAAGACCGCCAGGGAATGCTTCTGGGATTCGGGATCAGTTCAATAATCACAATGCAGGCGATAATAAATATCGGAGTGATTTCGGGAACATTCCCGACCAAGGGGATTCCCGCACCGTTCATCAGTTATGGCGGCAGCAATCTTATGATGTCAATTGTCTGTATCGGTCTGCTCCTGAGCATCGCGATGGATTCAGGTCAGTCTCAGGACGGAGGCTCGGACGGGCAGGTGCAGCTTAAGAACAGGGGGCGGTCAGACGATAAGCCGTAGAGCTTGCAAAAGTCGTCGGAATTCAGGAGACAGGACTTGGCAGAATGCTTGAAAAATTAGTCATAATATGCGGTGGTACCGGAGGGCATTTCTATCCCGGACTGTCAACCGCCGAGGAATTAAGGCGCCGGGGCGGAGAACCCCTGCTGTTCATTACCGGGCGCAATGCCGAACAACAGTGCGGGACGGCATCGGCAAAAGGCATTAAATCCATAATCCTCTCTTCTTCAACTCCTCCAACGGGTCTGCCGGGAAAAATCTCTTTTGCACTTCATTCGTTAAAGGGAATAATTGAGGCAAGGAGAAAACTCAGGGAATTCAAGCCTTCCGCCGTACTTGCGATGGGAAGTTTTCATTCGGCAGCACCGGCAATTGCGGCCTGGACTCTGAGAATACCGGTTTTTGTTCATGACGGTAATGCGCGGGTTGGCAAAGCCAATCTTTTCCTTTCAAATTTTGCGAGACACATGGCTCTCTCCTTCCCTCCCGTCAACAGCAACAATATAAAATGCAAATGGACTGTCACCGGAATGCCGGTCAGATCTCAAATCGCAGAATGCAACCTCAGCAAAAAGGAGGCGATTGGGCTTATAAATTCGAGGCATTCAGTTGATCTTACCGAAGACGCCCCGTTGCTTCTTGTCTTTGGAGGCAGCCAGGGGGCCGAAGCAATAAACCAATGCGTGCCTGAGGCGCTGAAACTTCAGGGCAGGGATAATTTCCAGGTTGTTCACTTGTCCGGGGCTAAAAACAGGGATAGTCTCGAAAAACATTATGCCGGGTGCCACTTCAAACATCTTGTCATTGAAACCAGCGGAGAGATGGAGATTTTCTATTCTGCCGCCGACCTTGTAATCTGCAGATCCGGGGGAAGCACCGTTGCCGAGCTTTCTGTTTTTGCGAAATTCGCAATCCTGATTCCATATCCTTTCGCAACCGACAGCCATCAGGATGACAATGCCCGATATTACTGTTCCGGTGGCGCGGGAATTGCAATTGCCGAAAAAGAACTGACAGTGACAAAGCTTGCAAGTACAATCGCGGGATGGCTTGAACAGACAGATTGTTACTCTCAAAAAGGGAGGCTGTCAAAAGAACTGGCAAAACCGGATGCCTCTTTGTCAATACTTCAGCTTATTGAGGGGAACCTTGGGAGTTTAACAATTTCTGAGTGAAAAAAATTGATATTTACACGTAATACTATAAGTTACCATGAAAGCAGTTGTTTTAGTGGCGGGCAGGTTGATAGTCGAACTCTGAAAATTGTGAAAGGAGGGCAGTGCAGGGAGGATTGATTTTTAAGTTGTTTGATTATCGTTTTTTGAACAGAAAATGAAAGGATGAAAACATGATTAAGAAACTTATCGCACTTTGTCTTACGGCTTCTCTTTTCATAGTGGTCGGATGCGCAAGCGTCCAGACCGCCCAAAAACTCAACGATCAAAAACTGACAACGGGCGGGGAAGTCAGTATCGGCAATGTCAATGCAAGTAACTGGGGGCTCTACCTTCTGTGGATTCCCGTACTGACCGGTGACACTGACAAAGTCGGTTCAATCGCATTCGTGAAAGATACGGTTAATACTGAATCAGTTGTCGCCGTCGCAACTAAAAAGGCTAAAGATATGGGGGCGACAAAATCTGTTGACCTCAATACCTCGACAAGCAGCATTTGGATTATGCCGTTGTTTGTCGTTTTCTTCAAGTCGGTTCAGGTTTCAACAAATGCCGTCAAATAACCATCAGAAACCTGGTTGAATCATACTCCGTACGTGCGGAGTATGAAAGGGAGGCGAAAAAGCCTCCCTTGTTTTTGTCTGTATCCGGTATATCGTCCGGAAGAATGTATGCTCCACATGTGTGGAGTATACATCAGACCCGTGTTTGAGGGTGTTTTGAGTTCAGGCAGTCATATTTATGAAAACAAAAGTCCCTAAATATTTAATTCCCGCCGTTGCGCTGTTTCTTGTCTTGTCCGTTGTTTCCATTTACCGCTCAAACAAGACAGGGAAACAGGCATCTGAAGATCTTGCAGGCAGCACAGTCTCCACTGCCAGAACAACTGCGGATGGAATTTCCTCCGCCCCGAAAATGACTGAAGGGTTTGCGGAGCCGGCGACCACAAAGGGCGTTGATCTGTTTTTAAACAATCCGGCGGCTTCTTCATGCTCCAGCGAATCAGCGACAAGGACAAGGACGGCGCAGATAAACAGAGACGGCATTTGCAATCTGGCCGAGGGGGAGATTTTAAGGCTGAATCTCTTTGACGATGTTGCTTGCGACGCTAAGATCAATAACAGCTATACCGATGTGAACGGGGCGAAGGTTGTCACCGGAACCATAGATGTTGACGATGCGAAAGGATACCTTTACATGTCAACGGTTTCAGGAAAAACGACCGCATTTGTCGATCTGCCTTCTGAAGACAGGATTTTTTCAACCGGGTCGGAAAACGGGATAGACTATTCAATTTTTGAACACGATACTAAAAAACTGGACGTAGTCCGGAATGAAAATGACAGCCTGTCGCATAAAACAATCAAATTCAACGGTGCAGGTCGGCTTGAGGATGCTGATTGCCGGAACTCTGAAGATTTTTCCGCAGCCCCCGAATCCGGCTCATCAGACACCGTGATGGATATTATGATTGTATATACGTCTGCGGCTGGAAAATGGGCTGGCGGCAATTATCAGGGGCCGATTGAAAGCATAATGGCCATTGCAGTCGCAAGGGCGAACACCGCATTTGCAAACAGCAGGACGGGCGCAAGGCTCAGACTTGTCCATTCCCGGGAGATTGATTATATTGCCGCAGGAGAGGGTGGTGGCGGTTCCTCGTCCGATCTGAACAGCATAACTTTCAATGAAACAGTTCAGGCTTTGCGCAATAAATACGGAGCTGACATTGTCACGCTTGTGACCGCATGCGATGACATCGGGGGACTCGGCTGGCTATACTCCGGGTATTCTTCTCTTGCTTTCAACCTGTGCAGAGTCAAACAGCTTGCGAATTCGTATACGCTCGCCCACGAATGCGGACACAACATGGGATGCGGACATTCAAAAACACAGCTTGGAAATGCGCAGGGATATTTTCCGTATTCCGCAGGCTGGCAATGGCTCGGTAAAAATGGAAGGGGATATCATACGGTGATGACGTATGGAAGTGCTGCTTATCCAATGGAAATGCCTTTCTTTTCCAATCCGTCCATAATATCCATGGGCAAGGCGGCCGGAGATTCGCGGGATGCCAACAATTCGCTTACAATCATGAACCTGAAAAACAGGGTTTCCTCTTTCAGGGCATCAACGGTTGGGACGGAATCAGAGTAATTCCGGATTATATGCGATGAGCGTTGCCGGGTAAAAATCCTCGTGAATATTTGCCGTAGTTTGTTTGATTTAAAATGCTTGTGAACTAGTTTATGGAGTCGTAAAGAAATAAATTTGACATTTAAGGTTGTTTCTTTACGGCTCCTAACGGTCTCACTCACACATAATAACACGAACACGGAGAACAATAATGTCAAAGAAAATAGATAAAGATAACATCATTGAGGAAACATACGATGAAATGACCCATTTTGAGGATTTCTTCGTGAGTCATTGGCCGAAAATATTGAACGCCTCCGTTGCCGTGCTGATACTTTTCGCCCTTTACATGATTTTCTCGTCTTTCGGCGGCAAAAGGGAGCTTGAGGCTTCTCTCGGATTCACCAAGGCGAAAACTGTTCAGGATCTTCAGAAGGCAGTCGCCGCCCATCCAGCCAATCCGGCTGCGAACTTCGCAAGGCTTAGAATGGTGAAACTCCTCACTGAAGAGAAAAAATATGACGATGCCGTTAAAGTGTGCAGGGAAATAACACCGGGTTCAAATACTCCGGAGACATACTGGCAGGCAAAGCTCGACGAGGGATATCTGCTTGAACTTTCAAGTAAAAAAGAAGAGGCCGCCGAGGCTTTCTCCAAAGTCGGAGCCGACATGAAATTCCCTGCCTCCGTCAGGAACGAGGCTTCCTTTTCCGCCGCAAGAATATTCCTGGCGGTCGGTAAGAAAGACAGGGCGCTTGCCGCTGCGAAATCAATGGATTCTTCACCTAATGCCGGAGATTTCTGGACGGAGCAGGCAAAAAGCCTGATCCAGCAGATTAATTAGTGCCTTCCCAGAAAAGTAATTCAAGGTATAGGAATTTCAAAGTTTATGAATATCCAATGGTAATTCAAATTCCAATTTCCAAATTCCAAAGCACATCCAGATTTCAAATGAAGAAAAATTCCAAACTAATAAAAAAACAATATAAG
>JBAYFV010000016.1:0-21929 GCA_041666985.1 Victivallales bacterium | reverse complement strand
GCTCCAAAAAAAGTTTATCTGGCGCCTGACAGAACGCCGCTTGAATTTGCCGTAAAAGACGGTTACGCGAAAGTTAATGTCGGCAAGTCAATAGGCTACTCGATGATAGTAATGGAATTTTAAGCTCTTTTCATCGTATAGGAAATTGTATTTTAGAAAGTTCACAAGCCGGAGGCTTGTGCTACTTCAAAAATCGTAAATTCTTACAGATTCTTAAGGACGAGTAATGGTACCGTCCCAGGTATCGACTTTCTGTTGTTTCATTTCCGCATCATCAAACCATCTCGACGTGACGGCCTTTGTTTCGGTGAAGAATCTTATGCCGTCTTTTCCCAGGGCATGCAGGTCGCCGAAGAAGGAATCCTTGTGTCCGGTAAACGGGAACACCCCTGTCGGCACTGGGATTCCAACGTTGATGCCTACCATGCCTCCATGTGTGCGTCTGGCGAATTCGCGGCTGAAATAGCCGTTCTGGGTGAATATCACGGAGCCGTTGGCGAATCTGTTCTTATTCGTAAGTTGCAGACCTTCTTCAAAATCCCTGACCCGTTTGACACACAATACCGGGCCGAATATTTCCTCGTTACCAATGGTCATTTCTGGAGTGACATGATCAAATATGGTAGGCCCGAGATAAAATCCTTTTTCAAATCCTTTCACAGAGACAGCCCTGCCATCAAGTACGAGTCTGGCGCCTTCCTTGATTCCTTTTTCGATCCAGTCCAGTACCGACCTGCGATGATTTTCCGTGACCAGCGGTCCGAGTTCGGAAGTTTTGTCATATGCTGGTCCGACTTTTAAATCCCCTGCGAACTTCGCAAGCAATTCTACAAGTTTGTCCGCAATGTTTGCCTGTGCGACAACGACCGGCAACGCCATGCATCGTTCACCAGCGCAGCCAAATGCTGCGTTGATGAGCCCCCGTGCCGTACGTTCTAAAGGTGCGTCTTCCAATACGAGGGCATGGTTTTTGGCTTCACACAGTGCCTGCACTCTTTTTCCATTGGCCGCAGCCGTGGCGTAAATATGCATGCCGACCGAAGTCGAACCGACAAAGGTTATGCCCTTTACGTCCGGATGTTTCAGGAACAGTTCCGCCTCGTTGCGGCTGCAGGTGACGATATTCACCACACCATCAGGCAGTCCTGCTTCCTTCAACAGCTCCGCGCACCTTAATGCGGTCATAGGGGTCATGCTGGAGGCTTTCAAAACCAGTGTGTTGCCGGAAGCGATGCACAGCGGCATCATCCAGCCCATCGGAATCATGGCCGGAAAATTGAACGGCGCAATCCCCGCGAACACGCCCACCGGTTCCCTGTAAAGCACCGTATCAAAGCCGCTGGAGGCGTTCATCAGGGATTCACCCATCAGCAATGAGGGAATTCCGCAAGCGAATTCTGTCGCCTCCTTTGCCTTTAAGATATCCCCTTTGGCTTCTTCCCAGACTTTGCCGTTTTCCCGGCACACTATGGTTGTCAGTTCATCCAGATGTTTTTCCAGGAGTTCCCTGAATTTGTACAAAACCTGCACCCTTTTCACGGCCGGGGTCTCTGACCAGGCCGGAAAAGCGGCGGATGCGGATTTTATGGCCGATTTGACTTCCTCTTCGGTGCAGCACGGGGTTTTGGCAATCACTGCGCCCGTGCTGGGATCGTAGATGTCCATGTATTTGTCGGTTTTCGACTCGTGCCATTTGCCTCCGGCAAAAAATTTCAGCTTCTCAATTTTACTCATTTCTGTCTCCTGTTTTATGTTTATATTATGCGTTCATCCATAAATTTCGGGTTGCTTCAACAGCTTTTTTCATGCCCTCAAAACCGTTGAAAGACGCTTCTTCAATTGAAAAAGATCCGGAGAACTTGTTTTTTTTGAGGAATTTAAAAATCTCCGGCAACGGAACAATGCCCTGGCCAATGGGCGCCGGCCTGAGATGCTCGCCTGCGATGATGTCCGCGACATGAATGCGCCGTACCCGGGGGAAAATCCGTTCCAACATCCGCACCGGATCCTGTTTGTAATAACAGGCGTTGGCCGTATCGAACAGAAGATCTATTTTCGTGCTCTCAAGTCGCTTGACAAGTTCAAAATAAATTTCCGGTTCGCCCGCAAAATCATAGTAACTCCAAACTCCGGGCTTTGAATGGTTTTCGAACAGCAGCCTGACATTTCCCAATCCTGCGAATTCCGTAGCTCTTCTCAAATACTTCTCAGCCCAATTCAAACCCTGTCCGATTGAAGTTTGCGGATGGGCCTGTCCGGCGGTGACTCGCAAGTACTGCGCCCCGACTGTGTTGCAGTCGCGAACATCTTCCATGAAACTGGAAAATTCACTTTCCCGCACAGTTTCATCCGGATTGGTGAAGTCCGTATAGGTGGCAACGGTATCCACCGGAAATTCCGGTTTCGTATTGTCATGCCGAGTGATAAGCACACTCAAATCAATGGTGTCAAGTCCGAGTTGTTCAGCCATTGAGGCCCATTTTGGGATATTCATTTTCCCGGATTTGAAATCCGGATAAAAAGATACCGGCAAGCAACTAAGTTTCGTTTTTGTATATGATGTAAGATTTTCCATTATCAGAATAATATCCAATCCTTTGCAAATTACAGTTATTGGGTAATATCATGCTCAAACTCGTCCCAATATTTTTTCAGTTCTGTAACTGTTTCAATTTTCGCAATAATATGTCTTACTCGAGCAGTGAAAGATTCACCAGGAGCCAGATTTTTTGCTGGCGGAGCCAGCATATAGTCTCTGGCCTGATTGGCGGCAGATACAATGTTCAGACACTTGGCGGGCTCGACAAAAAGAATATGCCGTCCCTGATCATACCAGTCATTTTTATCGGAAAGCAAGGCCGGATGCATGTAAGCGGCATCCTCCTCTGTTGGGTCTTTTATGCCGTGCCAGCCTTTCACGGTCTCCCTGAACTCTCTTAATATTTCCGTGTCTCTTGATTTTTTCCCCTCGAAATCAGATTCGGAAAAGCCTCGGAAAGTGTCAGAACACTCAACTATTTCATTTTTTGAATTCCAATAATAATTTTTGCCATGCTGATGATACGACGCGAAAAATACCATGTAATCCTCAAGCGTCTTTCGGCTTAAATTTTCGATGGTGAAGAAAGTGTCCCAAACGGACAGACATCCATGTTCTGACGGTTCGCTAAAAACCCACTTTACTGAAGTTTTTACGAAATTCGCGATATAGTAGCATGATACGACTGCATGCGTACCGTCCATAAATATCTGCGGATCATTGATTATGGTATTGCGCGGTTCAAAACCTCCGGAAAACCCTTTCCAGAAATGATGTTCTCTGTTGTCCCAGCAAATCCTCGGAACTTTCGGGCAACCGTCAAGATGTAAATTTACCACCCCGACATTATCGTGAACACCTATGATACGATTTTGCCAGGAAGATTTCGCATAACTTGTTTTGGGATTATAATTACTGTCCGTCAAATATTTGTTTACAGGGACAATATTAACTTCGAGTTGCCCGCCTTCCCACATAATATTGGCAGTGTTTCGTATGGTTTCTTCGATTTTCATCAACTTCTCCTTATCCTGTCTGGGAATTCCTGCATCAAAATATATTCATCCTCTTAAAACGATTCGACAAGGAAAACCGCCGATCCTGCCGGTTTATCCAGTGTGATTGTATTGTCAGAAATCGTATACTTTTCCATTGGCGTCAGGTCATGCTCGGCGTCAATGACGGACACTTTACACCGATCCGGATTCAATTGGACATCGCCCAAATTTACGGTAATCCTCCGCTTTCCGGTCTTGAAGCATGAGATCAGGACGGCGATTTCGCCGGTGGCTTTCCGTCCGGACAAAACGCGCACGGAACTGTCGGCGGATTCGACCTTCGCATTGATCCGATTTTCATACTTTGCAATCAAATTGAATGCCTTCATCGCGTAATAGGTTTTGTTCCTTGCCTGAGTCAACGTATCGAACAACCCCCAGATAATTATCGAAGTTCCGACATAGTAGCTGCCCATATCCAGAGGCGTATCCTGCCATCCGGAAAGTACGGAACAGATATATGCCGCACCATTCGGACCGTTTATTTCAGGAGCCAACGCATTCCAGTAGAGAGGGTCAAATATTTTCGACCAATCCCCGGGGAAATAATTCCATTCCGCAACCTGGATTTCGGTCCGATCAAAACCAAGTTCGTCCAGCATTTTGCGCGCCCGATAGGGTTGTTTGATCAGTGAGTCCGGATGGGCATCGTAATTATTCCAGGCAAAAAAATCCAACGGCGCATTCTGCTTTTTGCACTCCATCAAGAACTCGCGAATCGGCGTTCCATCACAGTACGCCTGCGGGCCGCCGACTTTCACATGGGGAAAGCGCTGTTTAATTTTCTTTGCAGTTATAACGTATAAACGGTTGTAATCGGCCCATGTCCCCGTCCATAAATTCGCCGTATGCGGTTCTTCCCAAATCGGCCAATATTCGATGTTATAATGAAAGCCATTAGCCCACCCTTCATTATAATGCGCAATGATGTTACAGCATATTTCCGCCCATTTTTCATAATCTTTGGGAGGATGAACGGCATAATGTCTGCCGTTTCTGAACTGTTCAATGGTTTCGCCAAGCCGATAAGATATTTTCGTCCCGGTCGCCAGACAATCGGCGATGTAATCGTCCGTATGATCAAAATAATAGTTTTCAGGATTCCGGTGATCGGCTGAAAATATGGGGAATACCATGGAAATATCCACCAGTTTCAACAGGGGGTTTTCAAATGCAGCATCATGAAAGCGGACAATCGGAATATCCAGTTCCTTTAAATCCGGATTGATGTTCCTTTTCCATTTTGACAATGGCGCAGAGAGGTTGGTGCCGTGCAGACGGCGAATTTTTCCAAGCGGTCGATTTATATCAACGGTCACCGTCAAATCTTTTAGCCGGTCAAGCTCCAGCAGACTGCTTCCCGTCCCCGTTGCCGCAGCGAAAACCATCCAACAGGCCGTGTTGTTTTGATTGCAATGAAAAACAAGGCGCTTTACTGTTTTTCCGGGATGGAGATTGCGAATGGCAACGGCATACAGCGATGCGTCCTGTTCCATCGGATCGGTAATGGAAATCGAAAGCGCATGTTCCGCGTCACCGGAGGGGCAATACCAGTCTGTCGCGTAATGAATATTGTATTCCATTGCAACTTCCGACGTGTCGCCGTCGTCATAGACCAATTCCAGCGTTCCAAGGGTATCGCCGTTCGCCAGGCCGCCGCCGTGCAGTAAATATACCCAATCGCATTTCCGGTCGACGCTTACATCCGCTTTTTTCAGAAAGTCATTGCCATGCAACACCAAAATCGTTTTATTGCGATTCGTTGCCGGATCGACAATATTGAATTCAATTTTTCCGGCTTTCAGCATGCCCGGTTTCAGGTTGCGGAAATCGTAAGCCAAATTGAGCCAGCCATGCGGCATACTGGGAGAGGGAGTCCCAGCGAGCGCATCCCTGAGTCCGCAGTTGAAAGCGGCGGATAAGTCAAGCGCGTTGAACGAAGAACCGATTCCACCTGATTTTTTCATGTTGATTATTGCTCCTTTTGTTTGTCGAGTGATCTCTTGAATATTTTTCAAAAATCGGCCGGCCACTCGGCCCGGCCGCCTGCACCTGGAACGACACGGTAAATTCCGCCGCCCAGGAATTCACCTTGAGCGTTTATCCGGGTTTCAGCTTTGATGCGCCCCCAGCTTGAAGTAGTGATGAAAAGTTCCCGCAAGCCTTCACCTCCGAAAATGACACTGGTAGGGATTTTAGCAGGAAGTTTTATGGTTTTGATCACCTTGCCGGCCGACGAAATACGGCGGATTGCGCCGCCCTGCCAGAATGCCGACCACAGGCAGCCTTCAAGATCCATGGTCAACCCGTCCGGTAAACCGTCTGTCTTTTCACACTTGAAAAACTGGCGAGGATTGGCAATATGTCCGGTGCTCAGGTCATAATCGTAACAGTTGATGACAAGATCCATGGTTGTGGTATGGTAAAAAATCTTATTGTCAAGACTGAAAGTCATGCCGTTTGAGCAGTTGACCTTATCCAGCAGTTTCACTGGGGCTCTGCCTTTTTCCAGCCGGTAGAGTCCGGCATTCATGGTTCCTGCGAAAATGCGTCCTGCCGGATCTGTTGTGATGTCGTTGAAGCGTTCGCCTTTCGGGAAATCCATCACGAAAAGAGTTTCTGTCCGACCGTCGCTGCGGAGTTTCAAGACCTGGTTTCCAGCGCACAAAATCAAATCACCGTCGAGATTGAACGCGAATCCGCCAACCTTTATGCTTCCCTGCCAGAATTTCTCCGTATGTCCGGTAGAAGGGTCGCATCGCCACAGGCAGCATTCTTCAATGTCAGTGAAATACAATCTTCTTTCGGCGGAATTCCACAACGGCCCTTCGGCCAGCAGACAGCCGGGATCGCAGACCAGTCCGACTGGCATGTGGTTTGAACTCATCTTATCATCCTCTCCCTGATCAGTGCCAGCAGATCATGATAGGCGCTGATGAATTGTTTGAGCGTATGGACGGTTGCGCCGAAGGAAATGAATTCTTCCGGTGACATGCCATCCGGCTCGTAGGCGCGGCGGAAATCAGGGAAATTCGCTTCCAGCAAGCTGATGATTTCAGTATGTACCGGGGTGTCAATTCGGGATTTCACTTCAATATTGGAAGCGTTAAAGCGTTTCCACCAGGAATAGGGGATTGAAACATTGACTTCGCCTCCGATGAACTCCGACCACTGCATGTGGTTCCGGTAGGCCGCCGCAAGAAGCACGCTCCTGAAACCGCGTTTCCGGAAAATCTGATAGGCTCGTTTGAACACCGCCACTCCGGCCCATTCCAGACAGCCCGGGTCAATACTGATTTTTTCAGATTCCATCACACGTTTAAGGTGGTCGTCCAGCCGCCCGACCATGATCGCCACGTTCGGACGCATCGGACAAATGTCAATCCCAGCCTTTTTCGCCCGGTCAAGGCCGCGTTCGACTGCTTCTGCGGCGGCGACCGCCTGGGAAACGCTGAAGCATACAGTAGGGGTGACGACAATGCCTTTTGACGTCGCCTCTTCGATCGCCAAAAGAGCGGCAGGCACGACCGGCATTTTGATGGCAACGTTTGGTGTGACCCCGTTCAATTCCTCCGCCTGTGCGACCATTGCCGCCGCGTCGCGGAAGTATTTCGGATTCACCTGCAATGACAGGCGTCCGCCGGTTCCTCCGCTTCTCCTGAATTCCGGCATCAACAGTTTCGCGGCTCTTCCCCCCAGCTCGGCAATCAGTTTCCAGGCAACATCATCCTCGGTGGCAGTCGGATGGGCAAGGATAAGCCGGTCAATCACAGGATTCCATAATCCAGGGGCGCTTTTGATCACCGCCGAAACGATCACCGGATTGGACGTGGCGCCGACCGCGCCATGTTCCAGCGCTTCACGCAGCTGTTCCAAATCGCAGGAATCGTTCCAGAAACCGGTTGCGGTTTTGCTGGTCAGCTTCATCAGGCTTTCATTCATGACGACTCCTCAGTAAATTTCTTTCAGGACGGCTCCGGTAACTTCCAGCACCCGGTCGATATCGGCTTCGGTGTGCTGGATCGAGTACCCGCTGTGCCCGGGAGACCCTTTGCCGTAATCGTGGCAGTATATCCCGCGCTCGTTGCACTTGCGGAAGAATTCGAAGGCGCGCTTACTGTCGTGATTCTTCAGATCCGAATAGCGGCGCGGCGGCTCCTTCAAGCCCATCACGGTGTTGAAACGGGCGCCGTGATGCGGGAACTGCACCGGCACGCCGAGATCGCGGACGATTCGATCCAGACCGCCGTGCAGACGCTTTTCCAGCATCTGCAGATGTTTGTAGAAATAGGGTTTGACCACTTCGTCAATGAACGCCAGTGACGGCAGAATCTGTGTGAGATGTGCGTTGAACGTCCCGCTGTGCTGGACTGTCCCGGCCGGTTTATACATGTTCATTATTTCGGCCCGTCCGCCGAACGCGGAAAGAGGTATGCCGCCGCCGAGCGATTTGCCGATGGTGCAGACATCCGGAACAATGCCGAAATCCTGCTGGGCGCCGCCGGGCGACTTCTTGAACGACGACTGGATTTCATCGAAAAACAGCAGGATGCCGTTGTCCCTGGTAATCTTGCGGATGGCTTCCATATAGCCGGGATCCGGTTTGATCCCCCCTGAATTGTAGTTGACCGGTTCCAGTATCAGTGCGGCGATTTTGCCTTTATTGGCGGCGATGACTTCATTCAACACATCGAGATCGTTGAACGGCGCAGTCACGATCAGATCGCGGAAAACTTCTGGAATCCCGGCCGATTCGATGTATGGCTTCTTCCGGTTCTCTTCAAGCTTGTCCATCGGCGGCTGCCCGCCGATGTAGATCATTTCGTGATACCCGTGAAAATGCCCTTCCAGACGCAGGAGCTTATCCCGTCCGGTGAATCCGCGGCAGGCGCGGATCAGATGCATTGTGGCTTCAGAACCGGAAGTGCAGAACCGCACTTTGTCCATGCATGGGATCAGTCGGCAGAGTTTCTCCGCCAGTTCGATCTGGTATTCGGTCTCAGCAGAGCAGATGTAACCCAGTTCTGCTGATTTCGCCATCGCCTCAACAATCGCCGGATGCTTGTGCCCCAGCAGGCTCGCCCCGTGCGCGCAGTTCATGTCGACATATTCGCGCCCTTCGTAGTCATAAACCTTCGAACCAGAACCGCGCGAGATATAAAACGGCCTTCCAATCGCATTGATGAAGCGGGTTGACGAACATACTCCCCCCGGCATTACTTTTTTTGCACGGGCGAACAACTCTTCTGCTTTAGACATGATACCTCCTCCTTATGTGCCAAATTTAATTATTTTCATATTTGCCGCGCCGGCAACAGGAAAAAAGTCGCCGCCGGCCGATTCCCATTTCTGTCCCATCCATTTCAAATATCCCATGATGCGATTGTCGGGATCATAGACACCGTATTGCATATCGTACGCAGATGGCTTCGTTCCGTGCCCGGTCTCAAAATCAATGTTCCCGATTTCCACATTGATATTATTACTTGCTTTCAAACCGAAGGTGTCCTGCCGAAATGCAGAAACAATCGTCTTGTTATGCTGTGCCACAATAAATTGTATGAAGCTTAAGTGCGATGCGTCATGGAATACAATCGCCTCTTCACAGTTTGCCGCGATGAGATAATCTGCCACAACCATTTCGCCCAGCACGAAACCGTACTTGTATCCCTGCACACCGACATTGCGGAGCACCTGATCATCGTTCTGATCACCGGACATGATGAGCGCAGCGGTATAGCCGGGGTTCGGCTGGAGTTCGTGATCGGTTTCCGCATCGCCCACGCTTTTATCAAGCCCGAAGTAACAATCTTGTATAATACATTTTGAAGTGTTCTGAAGATTAACGCATGACCCGGTTGGATACATCTTGTCCGGATTCATGTATCCTCTGAATTCAAGATTTTTAATTGTAACGAGCCCGGTTCCAAATTTTCCCGCAAACAATTTCCCTTCCACGGTTGACAAAATAGAATATGGACGTTCGGATGGGTTCTTTTGCTCCGGCGCCTCCCATGTGGAAATTAGCCGCGTATTGTATTTGGGCATTCCGGTAAATGTCGTGTACGGCCGTACCTGATAATCATAAAGCATCGCAACAGGCATCTCGCCTTCAAGACAGATATTGACCCAATCCGGGAATTCCCTGCTGTCGATATACAACTGCGACTTCGTCGGTTTGCCGTTGACCTCCTCGACTGCCGGTCGGGCAATGATGTAACCTTCCCTGGTGTACGGAAAGAACACTGTGCCACCACCATTGTCGACGATGCGGTTGATCGCTTCCTGAATGGCCTGGGTGTCATCAGTGACACCGTCTCCCCTGGCTCCAAAATCAAATACGTTTACGCGGCTCATGGTATGACTCCTATTGATTATTCTCCCCGAATCTTTTTTCCCTTGTTTTCGACGGAATCGACAAGAGGCAGGTCTGCCCGCCGTCGACGAAGAATGTCTGTCCAGTAATGAATCCGGCCCGGTCTGAAGCGAGGAATGCGCATATTTCCCCGATATCGTCAGGCAGTCCTAATCGTCCGATCGGCAGATGGTACATTGCTTTTTTCATGTATTCTTCCGTAATCGGGCCTTCGCTTTCGACCGGCACCCAGCCCGCAGCCACCGAGTTGACCCGGATATTGTCGGGAGACAACTCAATCGCCGCCGTCTCGGTGAATTTGTTTATCGCCGCTTTGGTCGCGGCATAGGCGCTGAAACCTTCGGACGAGGCCCGGCTGGTCAGTGAAGAGATGTTGACAATACTACCACCGCCGTGGGTCTTCATGTAACGCGCCGCACGCTGGGTGCAGAAAAAAGTCCCCCGGCAGTTGATGTCGAACAGTTTGTCGAACTCGGCCTCGGTAATATCCAAAAAGGCGTATTGGTTGGTGATTCCGGCATTGTTGACCAGAATGTCTAGGCCTCCGAAATACTTTATTGTTTCCGCCAGTATCGCGTCGATTTCAGCGGTGTTGATGACATCTGCACGAATCGGCAGAACTTTTACGCCAAACTGCTGAAGCTCCTTTGCCGTGGCTTCAGCGCCTACCTTGTTATGCCGGTAGGTGAACGCCACGTCCGCGCCCTCGCGGGCGAAAACACGGGCAATCCCCTTGCCTATGCCGCTCGACGCCCCGGTTACAATCGCTTTTTTGCCTTCCAAAAGCTTGGACATAGTCACGCCCTCCAGTTTTTAATGTTGTCGAAAGGATAAATCGGACGGGTAATGTTCTCCCATTTAAACGCGGTCAGATCCGACTGCGTGGCGCCTGGCGAATCCGCCCGGATCAAACAACTCTGGTACTTTTTGAAATATTGGAAATTGCTGCCGGTCTTAAGCACTACCATTTGGGCTTCACCCACATCCAGTCCCAATTTTTGATAGAGAGAAGGGTGGTTGATCGCGAAATCACGGAATTCCAGAATGGCGATTTTTAAATTGCCGCGTTCGAAAAGGACGGAACGGCCTACCTTAGAGGTGCTTCCATCTCCCAGATCAAGGTTGCCGGCTTCGGCAATGGCCTTAATCACACCAGTTATTTTCAAGCTTGGCGAAAATCCGGCGCTCATCTTGCCGCCGAGCTGCAACGTGATCTCCCTGCCGGTTCCCGCCTTGATTGATTGTTCCAACGCCGCCGGATCAACCACCGGAACCAGGGCAGCTCCGTGCAGGTCATGCTTCAGCATTTCGGCAATGATTGACATGTTGTCGCCGGGCGCACCGCCGAACGTGGCGTCACCCGTATCCGAAATTACCACCAGCCCCTTGGATTCGGCATTTGCGGTGGCAATAGCTGCAGGCAGGGGCAGGCGTTCCGAGCGCCAGAACTGTTCGCGCAGACTCCATGCCTTCCGGGCTAGTTTTTCCGCACATGACTGCGCTTTTTCGGAACTGTCGGCATAGACCAGGCAGCTCCAGCCGTTGTCAGGCGCATCCAACCACGGCTGTGTCGGAAAAGTTGACACGGCAATTACATCTCCATCCTTTTCGATTTCACGGGCAAGATCGAACCATTCCTTCATAGGACCGACCGATGTCAGGAAATTATCCTGTGGCGCCAGCATTGGAACCTTGACCAGTGCCGCGTGTGGCATCCGCTTGTTTTTCCAGATATCCAGCATGACCCGGGCCGTTTTAGCACCGGCGGCAGGCAAGTCATGCGGCTGAGTTTCGTAGCCGACCATCACATCAGCAACGGCAACCATCTTCCGCGTAACGTTGGCATGATGATCCAGTGCAACTCCAATGAAACAGTCTTTTCCGACGAGTTTTCGCACTTCCTCTACGATCACGCCTTCGGTGTCGAATTCATCCGCCGATGCCATTGCTCCATGCAGCGCCAGAAACACCGCGTCAACCCTGCCAACCTTTCTCAATCCGCTTAAAAGCATGTGTTTCAAAGACGCGAAAGTCTCGGAGGACAGTGTCCCTCCCGGCATTGATCTGGCAGCGACAATTCCTTCGAGTAAACAGTTTTCCGACTTCATGGCGGCTATGAAACCGCCAATTACACCGTCGTTCGAAGCCGTATTCACAGCATCGGTTCCCTGCTTGAAGTAGGAGTCCTTGAAATCTTGCAGCGTCGTTTCCACCACGTTGAAGCTGCAGGTCTCCTGGTTGATCCCGGCAATAGCTATTTTCATGACATGCGTTCCTTTTGATTTTCAATTAGGCGGCTTCGCCGAGACCGCCGCGGACCTAAGACACGAAAAATACAATTTCCTATACGGTTTAATTAGCATTGATATTTCCAATTAGGAAACATCCATAGTATAAAGTTTCCTCCGTTGCCTGTCAAACGGGAATTCTGTTTTTTCTGCAAAATAGTTTCCTGACAGTAGAATTATCGGAGAGCCTTGACCTATCGCCCTTGCAATAGTTTCCATTTAGGATATACTGACGCATGAACAAATAAATGACGGGACGGCTGGACATATGAACGTGAATGTGGTCATAAGGAAACTTCGCAAGCAGAAGAAAATCACACTTGACCGGCTAGCGGGATTGACCGGACTGACCAAGGGGTATCTGTCAAAGATCGAACGGGCTCCCAAGGCTCCGCCGTTTTCTACACTCGAAGTCATCGCCAGAGCCCTCGGCGTGGACATCTCATTCCTGCTCGAACAGGGCAAAACCGGGATTGAAAACAAGAATCTTGACATAATGCGTCGCAGGGAATGGACACCCATGGAGATCGATCCCGGCAATTACCGCGACGGCTGCGCGTTTATACCGCTGCTCCATTCGCACCAGGGCAAATACATGTTTCCGGTGCTGGTAACGATCGAACCCGGCGGCAAGACGGAATTCCAGCATGACGCCGAGGAATTCGTCTATGTCCTGAAAGGCGGCGCAACCTTGACCTACGACGGCGAAACCTGTGAACTGCGGAAGAATGACAGCTTCTATCTGGATTCGCGCCGCAAGCACTGTTTCAGCAACCCCGGAGCGACTCCGGCCATACTTCTCTCCGTCTACTACAGCTACCGCCGCTTCTGAACAGCAGCAAGACAAGTTTTGGATCCTTTTCGTGGAAGTATTTGAATAGTCTCTCAATCCTGTCGGAATATCAATAAAGGAAACCTCTAAAAAAAATCCTTTGAAAAACGTGAGTTGAATCCCTGTCTGCCTGTGGGGTTGCGCAGGTTCAGGGCAAACTGCGAAGTTGTTTCAATTGAATATAAACCCCTGTGTCTTTGCCTGCCTAGGCGTAAAGACTGGTGTTTCTGTGGTTGATCTTATTCCAGAGAGGCGAGATCGAGTTTTCTTGCGGCCTGGGTTTCGTCTAGGCGTCTGATGGGCATTGTCACGGGACATTTTTTTATCTCGTCGGGATTCTTGTCTGCGAGTTTCGCAATTTCGATCATCACTTGTATGAATTTGTCAATGTCCTCCTTGGACTCGGTTTCCGTAGGCTCGATCATGAGGGCTTCCTTGACGATAAGGGGAAAGTAAATTGTCGGAGGATGAATATCCCTGTCGATCAGGGCCTTTGCGATATCGAGGGCGTGGACGCCTTTTTCGGTCTGGCGTGTGGCCGAGAAGACGCATTCATGCATGCAGTAGCCGGGATACTGCTGGTCGAAATAAGGGGCGAGTTTCACCCGGATGTAGTTCGCGCTCAGGACGGCGTTTTCACTGACCCTTACGAGTCCTTCCCTGCCGAGGGTTATAAGATATGCGTAAGCCCTGAGGATGATTCCGAAATTTCCGTAGAACGGGGCAATGTACCCGATTGATTCCCTGTGGGTGTAATCAAGAGAGTAGGTTCCGTCGCTCCTTTTGACAACTCTGGAAACGGGGAGATATGGAGCGAGTTTTTCACATACGCCGACGGGACCCGAACCCGGGCCTCCGGAACCGTGCGGGGTGGCGAAAGTCTTATGGAGGTTGACGTGCATCACATCGAAACCGAGGTCTCCGGGACGCAGCCTCCCGATGATCGCGTTGAAATTCGCGCCGTCGCAGTAGGCGAGTCCGCCCGCCTTGTGTACAAGGTTGCAGATCTCCTTCACGTTCGGATCAAAGAGACCGAGGGTGTTGGGGCAGGTCAGCATTATTCCGGCGACATTTTCATTGAGCGCGTTTTGAAGCGCCTTGAGATCGACATTGCCTTCGGCATCGGAGGGAATTGTGAAGGTTTCAAAGCCGGCCATCGCCGCGCTTGCGGGATTTGTCCCGTGTGCGGCGTCCGGTATGAGCATGATTCTTCTTTTCGGATCCTTCTGCGCCTTATGGTAGGCGGCGATCATCATGACACCGGTGAGTTCGCCGTGCGCGCCCGCGAGCGGCTGCATTGTGCAATGAGAGAAGCCGAGAAGTTCGCTGAGCATCCGTTCCGTTTCGTAAATGACTGCGAGCGCGCCCTGTGCCAGGGTGCCGCCGCGTCTCAGCTGTGGGAGAAGGGGATGAAGGTCGGCGAAGCCCGGCGTCGAGGCCGCTTTTTCATGGAATTTGGGGTTGTACTTCATTGTGCATGAGCCGAGCGGATAGAAATTGGAGTCGACACCCATGTTCCTTCTGCTGAGAATGGTGAAATGCCTTACGGCCTCCAGTTCCGAAACTTCCGGCATGGCGGCGGCTTTTTTCCTGCGAAGTTCGCAGGGGATGGAGTTTGAAGCCGGAACATCGAGTTTTGGAAGAGATGAACCGCGCCGTCCTTTTTTTCCCTTTGAATATATTAATTCCACAGTACTGCCTCCATAGCGTTTGCAAATGCCTTAATCTCTTCGCGGGTTCTTTTTTCCGTCACCGCGACAAGCAACTGGTTTTTCCTGTCATGATAGTATCTCCCGAGAGGGAATCCGCCGGCAAATCCCCTGTCTATCAGTTTGCCGACTATTTCCGAGGAGTCTCCGGGGAGTTTAATGACGAATTCATTGAAGAAAGACTTTTCACCTACGGCTTCGACTCCCTTGATCTGGAGGAGGAGGTCTCTTGCGAAATTCGCCTTTGAGGCGCAGAGGTTGGCAACCTGTAAAAGCCCCTCTTTCCCCACGCATGTCAGATAAATCAGTGCGGTCAGGGCGCAAAGGCTTTCGTTTGAGCAGATGTTGGACATGGCATGTTCGCGGCGTATGTGCTGTTCGCGCGCCTGGAGTGTCAGAACGAATCCCTGTCTGCCGTCGAGATCAACCGTCCTTCCGACAATTCTTCCGGGCATCTTGCGGACATATTTTTCCTTGACCGCCATGAATCCGAGGTATGGCCCGCCGAAACTCAGCGGGATTCCGAGACTCTGTCCTTCGCCTGTAACAATATCAAAGCCCATTTCGCCGGGGGTTTTCAGCATTGCGAGGGCTATCGGGTATGTGGAGCATACGGCGAGGGCGCCCTTTTTGTGGATTTTATCAACGGTGTCAGTCCACTCCTCGGCTGTTCCGAAAACATTCGGATACTGTACGAGGATGCATGCGGTCTTATCGGTTACGGCGTCTATCAAAGCGCTTTGAGCGGAATCTGTTCTGGAATGTTCGACAGGCACCTCCACAAGTTCAATGTCGAGATTGCCGCTGTAGCATTTTATCATTTCCCGGAAAATCGGGGACACTGCGCCTGAAATGACCGCCTGTCTGCGCGAAGTTATCCTGACAGCCATCATCATGGCTTCGAAAAGGGCTGTTCCTCCGTCGTAAAGCGATGCATTCGCCATCGGCATCGAAGTGAGCCTGCATATTGCCGACTGGAATTCGTATATGGCCTGCAGGGTTCCCTGGGAGGCTTCGGGCTGGTATGGAGTGTAGGCCGTATAAAATTCGGAGCGGCTCGTCAATGCGCCGACGGCGGCGGGTATGAGATGATCGTAATATCCGCTTCCGACAAAGTTCACCAGATTTGTGGCGTTCTGCGAAGCCAGCGCGTTGAGGTGAAGCGTGACTTCGTATTCCGATTTGCCGGAAGGAATGTTTTTCAAAGCGGGAGGCGGATCTTTTATCTGGGCTTTTTTCCAAAGTTCCTCAAGGCTCCTACAGTTTACCGTCTGAAGCATTTCTTTCACATCGGCGTCTGTATTCGGAATATAAGGCACGGAAAATTTCTCCTTTAAGCTTAATCGTATTGGACACAGGCAAAATCCCAGTCATTCGACGGGGCAAGTGCCTGTGCCGCTTTTATTTCCTTGAAGATTCCTTCAGATATTTTTCATACTGCTCTTGCGACATAAGATCTTCCAGTTCGACAAGGTCTATATTGTCGAGTTTGCAGACCCAGCCTTTTCCCTCGGGGGAGATGTTGACTATTGCCGGCTCCTCCTCAAGTTCCTTGTTGATGCCGGATACGGTGCCGCTTATTGGGGCGTAAATATCGGAAGCCGCCTTGACGGATTCGATTGTCCCGAGGACATCGCCCACTATCAGGTCTGTTCCCTCGGGCGGCATTTCGACAAATGTTATGTCTCCGAGTTCTTTCGCCGCATGGGCGGTTATGCCGACGACTGCTTCAGTGCCCTTAATCTCAACCCATTCATGCTCTTTCGTGTATTTCTTCATCAATACCTCCTGAATTTCAAAAAGAAACCGTTTTTAAATATATTGTTTTTTGTAAAATAACAGAGTGTAAAATTATTATTTTGGATATTTTCCCCTATTTTCTAGCAGTTCCGTTTTTATAGAAAGGAACGCTTGTCGTTTTACCGGTTATCCTGAACCTGTCTGTAACAAGCTCCACTTCAGTGCCGACACTTATTTCAGATTCGCCGTTGAAATAGGCGAGCGCAATCGCTTTTCCGAGCGAGGGCGAGAATGTTCCCGAGCTTACTTTCCCGGATTCCCTGCCTGAAATGAATACGGGCGTTCCCTCTCTTGCCGCGCGTCGGCCGTCAAGCTCGATTCCCGCAAGTCTCTTTTTAGGCTGCGAAGTCCGCAGGATTTCCGCACCTATGAAATCGCGTTTTTCCCCGAGTTTCAGTATCTGGGCGAACCCGGCTTCAACCGGAGTGGTTTCAAGATTGAGTTCGTGTCCATAGAGCGGATATCCCATTTCGAGACGCAGGGTGTCGCGTGCTCCGAGTCCCACCGGTTTTACATTCTTCTGTCCCAGCAGGATGTCCCACATGGTTCCGGATTTGTCGGCGGGAAAATAAATTTCAAACCCGAGCTCGCCCGTGTAACCTGTCCTGCTGAGTATGCACGGAATTCCGGATATCCGGGTTTTGATCCAGCGGTAGTAAGCGGGAAGGCTTTCTTTTTCCAGGCCCAGAGACACCAGGACATCGGCGCTTTCCGGACCCTGGAGATCTATTTTGGCAGTTGCATCCGACTCGTCCGCGAATGACACGTCTTTCGGAAGCAGTTCCCTGAACCGGGCGGCATCGGCGTCCCTTGTCCCTGCGTTTACAACAATGAAAAACTCATTGTCGTCAATCCTGTAGACGATCAGGTCGTCAACGACAGTTCCCTTTTCGGTGAGAAGGAAGCCGTAGCGGCAGGTGCCGGGCTTCTGGTCGGCAACCGGTCTTGCAAGTATCCTGTCCAGCGCAATTGCGGAATTTTTCCCTTTGACCCTGAATTCGCCCATGTGGAAGATGTCGAAAACGGAGACATGTTTTCTTGTATGGCTATGTTCGGCGATTATCCCTTCCTTGTACTGCACAGGCATGTTCCATCCTGCAAACGGAACCATTTTGGCACCGAGCTGGATATGCCTGTCGTTCAGAGGGGTGATTTTCAGGTTTTCAGATTCCATCATGATTTCTTTCCATTAAAATTGACAGTTCGCAATTAAATCTCTATAATTAATTTGTCAAATTGTTTTTTCTGAAATAGAAAAAATATTTATCTGCAGGCATAAAAAAAGGGCGCGGATTTCGCGCCCTTGAATATTATTTTATGACAGTATCAGTTGGACAGGTCGGCAAATGTGAAGTCATCGCCCTTGATGTCGAAGAAAAGGAATCCGGCGAAGAAATCAACTATTTCGACCGGATGGAATTCTCCGTTGACTTCGGCTATTGCAAGACCGCCCGTCATTCCGATTGACCAGTAGTCTCTTGCGCCTTCGTGGAAGTTATAGATTCTCTCATCTATGTTGGGAGCTCCGGAATAATACACGTTGTAATCCTTCAACGAGCCTACGCAGTTGGTGAGTTCTTTGCCTTCGGAGGTGATTGCCATGAAATTTGTCTCCGATCCTGATTCGAACCCGCAACCGTATTGACGGTTATAGGCTTTAGCGGCCTTGACAAGGATTCCGGTACCGGCACCGAAAGCGAAAGGTCTTGTACACCAGACTTCTCCTCTTGCGGTAGGGCCGAACGCAAGGGAAATTGAAAACATATCCATGGCATCTACGATTCTATTCGGGATATAGAGTACAATCTTGTCCAAAACCTGAGCCTGGGTTGCCGTTCCTGCCGTAATAGCAAAGACGACCGCAGCGAGAGCAATAAATTTTTTCATCATGTCAATGTCCTTTCCCTAATAAGGTATTTTAAATAAAAATATTATTCAATCGGACAATGTATAACAAAAAAATTATTCTTTCAAATGAAAAACTAATTTTTCTTAAAATTGGGAATATTCCGTTGTCAACCTTGAAAAAAACAAGCTTTGTTACATTTTAAAGGGCTTGACGGGACGTAGCGCAGTCTGGTTAGCGCGTCAGACTGGGGGTCTGAAGGCCGCGAGTTCGAATCTCGCCGTCCCGACCATTTTTTTTAGCCACATGATTCAGAATGTCTTGTCAGCCTGTCAACAGTCTTGAACCCTAAATGCTCGCCGGTATGTCTTTTCCTACACTCCCAGGCATCTGTCCCAGTCTTTGAAAACCGCTTCAAGCCCGAGTTTTTTCAAGTCATTTTCGACTTGTCTGACAGTCCTGGTGTCACGGCGGTTGAACTGGCCCAGGACCTTTTTCTCCGGGGAGGAGTATCCCCCTGGAACCACGGAGGAGCCTGCGCTCATGATGTTTGCGCTGCTCAGGACGGCTCTGCTGCGGAATTCGCGTTTTTCCCTGGTGGAAATAAGGATATCGCCTTCAGGGAACAGCATTCTGAACGAGAGCATCATCTGTTCAAGTTCGGCATCCGACACCGGTGACGGCACTTTGAAATCCCCCTCTATCGGAGTAATTCGAGGGAAGGAAAACTGTATTCTGCTTTTCCAGAAATGTTTTTTAAGCCATATCGCGTGTGCGGCGATTGACACGGCTTCGATCCGCCAGTCATAAAGACCGAGAAGAGCGCCTATCCCGATATTGTAAAAACCCGCCCTTGCCGCCCTTGCCGGAGCATCAAGGCGGTAGTCGTAATCCCTTTTCGGGCCGGAAAGATGAAGCTCCCTGTAAAGTTTCCTGTTGTAAGTCTCCTGATAAATTGTCAGTCCATGGGCTCCGGCATTGAAAAGTTCCCGATAGCCCTCGACATCCATGGGATATATTTCCAGGGAGACATATGAGAATGTTTTTTTAAGCTCCCTCACCGTCCTGCTCAGGAATTCAACGGAAATGAATTCCGGATCCTCTCCTGTGACAAGAAGAAGAGAGTCTATCCCGTGGCTTTTGATCACCTTTGCATCTTTCAGCACTTCATGTTGAGACAGTCTTCTCCTCTCGCTGTGACTGGCTGTCCTGAACCCGCAGTAGAGGCAGTTGTTTATGCAGTAGCTGGAGACATACAGCGGCATGTAGAGCCTGACGGTTTTCCCGAAACACATTTTTTTCAGGATTGCCGCCTTTTCCCTCATCTGGGGGAGAAAGGGCAAGGCTGCCGGAGAAATCAGGTTCATGAAATCGGCGGAAGAAATCCTGTCATTTCCAAGACTGATCCTGACATCGTCAGCTGAAACAGTTTCAAGGCGATTCCTCGCAGTCTTTTCGTCTATGTCTGAATATTGAAGCATAAAATCCGAAGTTGTCGTTTATTTAGCCAGCTCATTATATACCGTCCTTAAAAATATTCTAATGGAATTAAAAAATCCGGTTTATTGATTTTGACGGTTTTGACATTTTATTACATGGCAGGCAAATAAACCGCGGTTAAAAGAAATTCAAAGGAGCAGGCATGTCGGAAAAATCAGAAAAACCTGATATTCAGAACGGGCAGCATGAAGAAGAGACTCCCGGCAGGAGATCAAATATTGCAAGAATATTCTCACTCATTGCGATCCCTGTCGTTTTATTTCTGACAGCCGTCATTGGCGTATCTATGTACTTGAATTCCCAGAAAGCGGAAGCTGCAAGGGTGATGAAAGTTGAAAATGACAGGATTGCGGCTGAAAAGCTTGCAAAGGAGCGGGCGTTGAAGGCCGAACAGGAAAGACAGGAGGTCATTGAGGAAATACGGAAGGAAGCCTGGGGCAGGGCGGTCGCCGCCAGGGACGAGGCTATGATAAAACCTGAAATTATTTCTTCCGCAATAACAAGATTCAACGAGATCAGGGACTCTCTCAAAGGCACGGACTATGAGAAGAAGGCGGATATTGAAATCGCCTCCCTGGAAGCGGCAAGGAAAAAGGCCGTTGAGCAGACCATTGCCGGTCTGGTGAAAAAGGCTTCGGAACTCGCGAGTAAAAAGGATTTTGAAGCCGCCGCCGACGTTTTCAGGAACTATTCCGGCCCGCTGGCCCGGGAAACCGGCGAGGAGAGGCTTAAAATCGCCGAGACCTATTTGGCGTCTTCAAGGGATATGATTGAAAAGGGGAGAAAGTTCCGGCAGACAAAGAATGAATTCCTGAAGAACATCTCGTCCCTGATCCTGAAAAACAAGATATCCAACGCCCTTGAGGCATATGATGAATTCACTTCCAAATATGCCGCTGAAAAAATTGACGGCCTGGCAACTGTAAAAGGCATCCTGGACACAGTGCAACACAATGACAAGTTCCTTCTTGAGAGCTGCAGGAACAATGTCGGCAGGAAGATAGTCGCAAAGGTCGGCGGCCCATATGAATCCGTCGAAATAAGCAGGATCAAGGACGACAGCATATATGTCAAAAAATTACTTGGGACGGCGACGATGGAGACGAAAATAGGCGTTGGGAGCCTGTCTCCGAAGGAGAAAATAAAAAGGTCGGATAGAATGGACAATGCCTCCAGGGCGGTGTTTACCGCAATGATCGAAGTTGAACTTGGAAACTATGAAAACGCCGAAAAGGCCCTTGAACCCGGAGGTCTCCTTTCAGAATCTCTTGCCGAGGCGATAAGGGGAATGAAAAGGGAAATGGAAGATAAAAAGTCCGCTGAAACGACAAAGATGAACGTAAAAGAGGATTCCACTGCGAAGGGATTTGTGATTGCCTCCCAGCATATCACAATAAAAGCTGATGCGAACGCAAAAAACACCAGCAAGGGGAAATTGCGTGAAGCCAATACGATCCAGGACATAAGCCTGAATGTATCCCTGTCAAACACCGCCCCTGCTGATTTCACCAACAATAAGATTGAAATCTATCTCCTTGGCGAAAGCACTGCCGAAAACCACATCTGCCAGGTGCTCGCAGTTGAAAAGAAAGACCTTAGCCTGAAGAAAAATGAATCTCTGGATATTGAAATCAAGGCGAATTCGGAATTCAACAAGTTGAGTTTTTGCAAATACGGAGCCGAATATTGCGGGTATCTGATAGTGATCAAGGACAAGACAGGCAAGATTTTCACGGTGAAGACAAACAGGCCGGCATTCCAGAAGTTCGCCGACAAGATAGTCAAGATGTCCGAATCCTCCGAGTTCGACGAGCGCACGGGAGAAGAAAGGAAGGGCGTTCCGCCGCCGCCTGTCAAACGCTAGTACTCTATAAAACTTAAAATTGCGTATAGATTGCGAAGATTTTGAGGTTTGGTTCGTATTCTGAGAGACCGCCGATACCGAGGTATCGAAGGTTCTCGAAGGGTACGAATCCAAATT
>JBAYFV010000015.1:0-22928 GCA_041666985.1 Victivallales bacterium | reverse complement strand
TTGCAGCAACAGGTGTTGCTGTTCCAGGCTTGGTGGCAGTAGTTTTTGCCACGCCGTTTTTTGCAGAAGGAGTCGCAGGGGTGGCAGCGGGTGCAGCCTTTGCTGCAGTCTTTGCTTTTTCCTCTTCGACCTTCTTTGCCAGCCAAGCGGTTACGAGATTGATTTTACCGGCAAGCTGCTGATTCAGAATCCTGACTTCCTCAAGGTCGTTCCTGAGTTTGATGACTTCAGAACTCACGGCGTCTATCCTCGAATTCTGCTGCAGCTCAGCCTGTTTGTCTTCGCATCCGACCAAAAGACCCAAGGCCATTACAGAAACCGCCAATGCAAGCATCTTTTTCATTTATTATTCCTCCAAGTTAATTTGCAGATTTTAAATTGGCACGAAATCTAGCCTTTATATTCCAATAACACAATACATGAATTAATTATTTTTATGAAAATTTACATTTGAGTGTATCTTATCCGGATATGGGAAAACACAGGAAAACCAGAAGAATCTATATCGGGACGCTGCCCGTCGGCGACGGCGCGCCCGTGACCGTCCAGTCCATGACCAACACCGACACCCGGAATACCGGCGCAACCATCGCACAGATAAAGGAACTTTGGAAGGCGGGCTGCGATATTGTCAGGGTTGCAGTGCCCGACAGGAAAGCCGCTGAAAAGCTGAACGGGATTATTGCGGAAAGCCCCATTCCCGTGGTTGCAGACATTCATTTCGACCACAGGCTCGCGCTCATGGCGGTAAAAGCGGGCATCCACGGCATAAGGATTAATCCCGGAAATATCGGCGACGCAAAAAAAGTGAGAGCCGTGGCGGAGGCCGCAGGAGAGAAAAACATTCCAATCCGCGTCGGCGCAAATGCCGGAAGCCTTCCGAAAAACATCATTGAAACCATGGACAGGAAATCCGGCAACAGGGAGGGAGCTCTTGCGGACGCACTTGTGAAAAGCGCTCTGAGCGAATGCAGAATTCTTGAGGAATACGGGTTCAGGAACATAAAAGTCTCGCTTAAAGCCTCAAGTGTTCCGGCAACAGTCATGGCATACCGCAAATTTGCGGACCTCGCAGATTATCCTCTGCATCTCGGCATAACCGAAGCCGGAACGCTTCTTCGCGGCACTGTCAAGTCTTCAGTCGGAATAGGGACTCTTCTCCTTGAAGGAATCGGAGATACGCTCAGGGTCAGCCTGACAGCCGATCCCGTCAAGGAGGTAAACGTCGGAATCATGATTCTCGAAAGCGCCGGACTCAGGAAGGCAGAACCTGAAATAGTGTCATGCCCGACATGCGGACGGACGGAAATAAATCTTTTCGGCCTGGTTGAGAAAATAGAATCGGAAATAGAAGAGATAAAAGCGTCAGGAAGAAGAATTAAAATCGGGAAAATCGCAGTCATGGGCTGCGTGGTGAACGGGCCGGGAGAGGCGAAAGACGCCGACCTGGGCATAGCCGGAAGCAAAAACGGGATGGCTGCAGTTTTCAAGAAAGGCAGACTGAAAGGTGTTTTTCCTGAAGATGAGGCTTTAAAAATCTTCAGGGAAGAGTTATACTCCACGCGTGTGAAAATTTAACTTTTGGTTGCGAAGATTTTGAGGATTGGTTTGCATTCGGAGAGGCTTTTGATGCCAAGGTATCGGAAGCCCTCGATGAATGCGAATCCAAACTCGAAAGATCGCAACCGCATAGCGGCGAGCATCTTGCGTCCGTATTTTTCCGATCTTCCTTCGGGCGATATTCATATCGCCCGTCAGTCGAATCGAAAAAATCCAATCCGCAATCTGGCTCGCCAAAAGCTAAATTTTCACACGTGTGGAGTATATATAAGAACAATGTTATATGAAAATGTAAATATTGAAGCTTTCGGATATGAACTGGCGCCGGTGTCAATAAGCTCGGATGAAATCGAGGGCAGGCTCGCGCCGGTTTATGAAAGGCTGCACCTCCCGTACGGCAGGCTCGAGATGATGAGCGGAATAAGGGAACGCCGCCTGTGGGAGTCCGGAACCATGCCGAGCAAGGCTGCGATTTTCGCAGGCCGGAACGCACTCGCCAATTCCGCAATCCAGGCAAAAGACATAGGATGCCTCATAATGTGTTCGGTGTGCCGGGATTTTCTCGAACCCGCAACGGCTACCGTCGTCCACAGCGAACTCGGACTCCCTGGAAACGCACTCGTTTTCGATATTTCAAACGCATGTCTCGGAATCCTGACAGGCATGATCACGGCCGCAAACATGATTGAGCTTGGACAGATCAAAGCCGCGCTTCTTGTCGCCGGCGAAAACAGCCGCCCCCTCCTTGAAAGCACAATCAAAGTCATGCTTGAGGATAAAACACTCACACGTCAGTCCGTAAAAAAATACTTTTCATCCCTCACCATCGGATCAGGCTCGGTAGGCGTTGTGCTGGCACATAAGGATGCAAGCTCAACCAAGCATAAGCTGGTCGGCGGATATTCGCTGGCGGTAACGTCACATAACAAACTCTGCCGGGGAAATTCGGACAGGGGGATGGCGGACAATACGGAAACCCTGATGAGCACCGACTCCGAGGAGCTTATGCGGAAAGGGGTGGAAGTCGCGGCGGAAACGTGGAAGTTCTTCAAAAAGGAAGTCGGCTGGAAAAATGAAACACCCGACTGCTTCTGCACACACCAGGTCGGCACCGCCCACAGGAAGCTGATGTATGAGACACTCGGGATTGACGTATCGAAAGACTTCCCCACCCTTTCGTTTCTCGGGAATGTCGGCTCTGTGTCATGTCCGATAACCGCGGCCATGGCTGTTGAAAGCGGGAAACTGGCCGCCGGCCGGAAACTCGCGATGCTGGGAATCGGAAGCGGAATCAACTGCACAATGCTGGGAGTGGAATGGTAACATGGATATTTCACCTGTAAAAGACATCTATCCTTTCAAACACAATTATTTCAAGATCAAAAAGTTCAACTATCATTACATAGACGAGGGAAAAGGCGAGCCGATTGTAATGGTTCACGGAAACCCCTCGTGGTCGTTTCTTTTCCGCAGACTGATATCCGAACTCAGCAGGACGAACAGGGTGATTGTACCAGACCATCTCGGCTGCGGAATGTCGGACAAGCCGCAGAATTTCCAGTACAGGCTGGAAACGCACATTGACAATCTCGAGGAATTTCTCCTCTCGCTCGACCTTCAGAACATCAATCTTCTGGTTCATGACTGGGGCGGCCCCATCGGACTCGGTTTTGCGGTACGCTATCCTGAAAGAATCAAAAGGCTTGTGATCACCAACACGGCGGCATTCGCAGCCCCCAGGATCCCCTGGAGGATTGCCGCATGCAGAATACCGTGGCTCGGTGAAAAAATGATCAGGAACCTGAATTTGTTCTGCAAGGCGTCAGTCAAAATGACCACCGCCAAAAAAATCCCGGACAATGTCAAAAAAGGCTTCCTGCTTCCCTACGACTCGCCTGAAAACAGAATTGCGGTATACAATTTCGTGAAAGACATCCCGATGACTCCGGAGGCGCCGTCATATGAAGTCCTGGTCGGAATCGAACACGGATTGTGGATGTTCCGTGAATATCCGATTGCAATCGCGTGGGGGATGCAGGACTGGTGTTTCAATGAGTCGTTCCTGAAAAAATGGAAACAGATATATCCGCAGGCGACAGTGCTTCCCCTGTACAATGCAGGCCATTACCTCTTTGAAGACGAACCCGAACAGATTATCGCCTTCCTGAAAAAATTCCTAGCTTAATCATGTCATTAAAAATCCATCTGAGATTTGAATATATGCACAATGTATGTACGGTATCAATATGAACTATGAGTGGGATACGGACAAAGCCCGAAGTAATTTCAAAAAGCACCGGGTGTCTTTCGCAGACGCTGTTTCGGCCTTTGAAGATTCAGCGGCGATAACCATTGAGGATGTCGAACAGGGAGAGGAAAGATTTGTTACGGTAGGAATGGACTGTCTTGGAAAAATTCTTGTTGTCGTATATACTTGGCGAAGTGAACTGTCAATCAGGATGATATCGGCGAGAAAGGCCACGAAAACGGAAATAAAGGACTATCAGAGGTGATGCTATGAAAAAGACTTATGATTTCAGCAAGGGTAAAAGAGGTGCCGTTGTTTCTGCAGACAGGCGGAAGGTCAGGATAACCATCAGGATTGACAAGGATGTCATTGACTGGTTCAGGAAAAAGGTGGAGGAAATCGGTGGAGGGAATTACCAGACGTTGATTAACAACAGCCTGAAGGAGAGCATTCACAGACAAAAGGAACCGACGGAAATAATGTTCAGACGCATAATCAAGGAAGAACTTCAACACCACGCTATGTAGGGTGTTAAATAGTCTGTCTCAGGCTGCCAATGAAATATCACCTCAGAATTAAATCAATGAGAAACACTATGGAGAAGCTGGATAGAAACAAGAAAGACAAAAAGGCTGTAATTCTCGGGGTGGGGCTCGACAACAAGGACGGGCATGCCCGGGTCACAAAAGGCGAAAACTTCTGCCTCCTGGGCGGCTCCGAGGAAACGCATGAACGCATGACCGAAACCGCCATCAAGGTGAATGAAAAACTGCATGCGAAAGGCAAAAGGCTCGAAGACGTCTCAGGCACTGAATTCACTGATATGCTAATGGAGTCTTCCAAGTGAAGCTCCACTGCGCAATTGACGGAACGGCGGCTAAATTAAAATCGGCAAACACTTCCGATCCCCGGCTCGAGGCCGAACTCATTGTTTCAAATGCAATAGGCCTTCCGCGCCTTGAACTTCCCCTCAACAGAACTCTTGAAGTCACGGAAAAACAGATTGCCCGCATAAATTCACTGGCTGCGCGACGCATGCGCCACGAGCCGCTTCAATATATTTTCAAGGAGGCCTACTTCAGAAACCTGTGCTTACAAGTAGGGTTCGGCGTACTCATCCCCAGACCGGAAACCGAAATCCTTGTCGAACATGCGATGAAACTCGCACCGAAAAACGCAGCCGTATGCGATGTCGGCATCGGAAGCGGTGCGATAGCGCTTGCGATTGCACAGGAAAGACCGGACTGTCACGTGACCGGAATCGACATAAGCGACAGGGCGTTGAAATTTGCACGGAAAAACAGGCGGATGAACAAGCTCGGAAACGTGAGATTCCGCAAAGGGAACCTTCTTAACGGAGTCAATCTGAAATTTCACGTCATAACTGCGAATCTTCCCTATATCAACAGGAAAGACTTTCTCGCCCTGCCCTGCGAAATCCGCAAATACGAGCCTTCATCGGCACTTCTGGCCGGCAAGGACGGTTTGAAGTTCATCAAAAAACTGATCGCATCGGCCCATGAGAATCTTTTCGACGGAGGAGCTCTTATCCTCGAGATAAGCCCGGAGCAGGTGAAGGGAATCAAATTTTTTTTTGACAGATCAAAAAAACATACTTCGATTGAATTTACGAAGGATCTCTGCGGGAAGACAAGGTTCTGCATTATCAAGAACTAAACCGAAAGACAATCACAGGCAAGATGCCTGTGATACATTGAGCCAATTGCAAAACTCACGTTTTACAGGAATCCAGAAGAGACTGATCAAAATTGCGGGATTTCAAAAGATGCTCGTTCGTGTTGAAATGACCGCTGCCCATCACCCATATCCACATCTGGCGCTCCAGTGCTGCCGCCATCCCGGCGAACTCCTGAATGAATAAGGTAGGGCGACTCTCTCCGAGAGCGCCGCATCAAGAACGGACGGTTCGGAGAACCGTCCCTACCTGCCTAATTTATACTATGGAATATGTAATCCGGACGGAAACCGGGCTTCGCCTTTTTGAGATGAAGGTGACTTGTTATTCCAGTAAGGACCAGCCCTGACGCGAATCCGAACCTGTTTGCGCCGCGTATGTCTGACGCCAGTGAATCGCCAAGCATCAGAATACGTTTCCGCTGCAGGTTTGACGGAAGCCCGAATCTTGTTTTCAGAATGTCAAAAGCATAGTTGAAAACGGCGCTGTAAGGTTTTCCAAGATAAACCGGTTTGATTTTTATCCCGTAATCGCCGAGAATAGTGCAGATGAAACGGGCCTTGCCGCCAGCACCGATTCCGAGCTCGCCGCCGGAACCGTTCGGCCAGTAGCTGTCGGGATTGGGAACTACCAGAAGGCGTCCGGGATATTTTATGAAATAATTCATCGCCGAACTGATATTCGACTGCCAGTTATATGTCCCCTCTCCGATAATCACGCCGGCGCAATCATATATATTTTTTGTGCGCCTCTCTATTTCAAGACCCGCCATCTCGGCATAATTCGGTTTTCCAAGATCACCCATGACAAAAAATTTCTCGCCTGCAATTCCCTTCTCCCGGACAAAAGGCTTCAAGGCGTCGCCACATGAAATAATCTCGGACGGCTTTATGCCAAGACCGGCTTTCTTCAGCGTATCGCTTTTCTCCTTCGTGGAATGATTGCCGTCATTGGTCAGGAGAAAAAACGGGAATCCGGATTCCTCAAGCTCTTTTATCAGCGCCGACGCACCGGGCATGACCTTTCGGCCGGCGATGAGCGTGCCGTCAATATCGAAAAGCAGCGCGCTGAATCCGGATCTGTTCCGCCCCCACCATTTTAAAAATGTCTGATTCATTTAAAATCCCAGTCGTTTTTTATTTTCAAACAAGGAATAAATCCAAGAACATGCCTTGCGGCATTGACTACAAACTAATTATAAAAGCAATTTGGAATCTTGTTAGTAGTTAAGCCCGCAAGGGCTGTCCTTTTGTTTTCTCTGATTAATATGTTCCCTTGGATATCCGTGTAATTTAAATACAATCACTTCTCGATTCCCGCCCTTGCGGGCAGTCCGGCCTTGTAATAATGCTTGACTTCCTTCATCTCTGTCACGAGGTCAGCGGCTTTTACGAGACGTTTATCCGCATCCCTTCCTGTCAGCACCAGTTCGACCGTTGCAGGCTTTGTCATAATCAGGTCGAGAACGTCTTCGACTTCCACCAGTCCATATTTATTTGCAATGGTGATTTCATCCAGGACGACCAGATCGTATTTCCGTGAAGCCGTTATTTTCCTTATTTCGCTGAAGCCTTTCCGTGCGAGCTTCATATCATCGCCGTCCGGATTCCTTCTGATAAAACATTCCCTCCCGAACTGTTTGATTATTATTCCAGGTGCGAATTTCGCAATTGCCTTATGCTCACTGCACAGCGAACCTTTGGCAAACTGCCCGATGAAAACCCTGAGTCCGGCACCGGCGGCGCGGATGGCAAGTCCAATCGCGGCGGTTGTTTTCCCTTTTCCGTTGCCGGTATATATCTGCACACAGCCTTTTTTAAGCTTCATTTTCATTAACTCACCTTGAATAAATCTTGATTTTTATGATAAGCGCCCCATACTTTAACTATGTTGCCTTAACTTTTCGCTTTTTTGCCGTTAAATTTAATAAAAAAACGAACATTTTCGTAAAACCGGTGTCTAAATGGATGAGACAGTTAAAAAAGAGGATTCCGAACTGATAAGGAGTTTCAACTCGGGTTCTGAATCCGCTTTCGATGAGCTTGTGATGAGGTACAGTACTCAGATGTTCAAACTTGCATACGGCTTTTTGAGAAGTCATGAGGATGCCGAAGAAGTCGTTCAGGACACTTTCGTAAAAGTCTATAAAAATCTGAAGACGTTCCGCGGCGACTCAAGTTTTTCGACATGGCTTTACAGGATTCTGATAAATCTGGCCAGGAACAAATATCACTGGAACAAGAGACGCGGAGAACAGCAGAAAACAAGCATATCTGAAAAGAGGCAGAGTTTGGACGGCGGAGATGCCGGCGATATGGACTTCGCCGACACTAGCCAGTCCACCCCTCATGCAATGACAGAAAGAAACGAGGAGGAGGAGAGGATAATGACTGCCATTGCCCGTCTGCCGGAAACACTGCGGGAGGCAATCGCGCTCAGACATCTGGAAGACATGCGGTATGAGGATATTGCCAGGGTTACCGGTGCAAATATCGGAACAGTCAAATCAAGGCTGTCCCGGGCAAGGAAGGCGTTGACTAAGGAGCTGAAGAATGAAAAAAGCAATCAGTGATCAGTTATCAGCGGTCTACTGCGGCGGTCGCAGTTAAGGTTTGTCCAGGAGTATCAGCATGAATGAAAACAGCGACAATCAGGATCAGGGCACCGGATGTCCGGGACATGAGTTTTTAAGCTCGTATTTTGATAACGAACTTGATAAGACAAGTCCGGAATTCATCCACATTTCCTCGTGTCCGGAGTGCATGTTGAAAATTGATAATTTCGCCGAAATTGGTGAAATCATAAACAGGACTGTCTTGAATGAATCAAAACCTCCGCTTCCACAAGACATTCTGAATAAAGTTCGAATGAAAATTTCAGGGGAGAAAAACACGGAAATACCTTTCTACCTGATCCAGTTCATGAAGATTGCAGCCGTTATTGTTGTGGTCGTCGGTGTTTTCGCCTACACTCACAGCCTGGGCGGAAAGAAAGTTCAGGCTTCAAACGCTGTCGGACTCAAAACCGCTCCCGCATCCTCTTCCATTTCACCTGTCTCTTCCGGGACTCAAAGCCCGAAGGGGGTTGCATCACGGCAACATTTCATGCCTGAAAACAAAATTCAGTTCTCAAACATGAGCAATGTCAGTACCGGACAGGGTCTGGAGTTTCGCAATCCGGCTCCGGAATCCGGCGCCACCAAGGTGGAGGCAGCCGTCATTCCCGATCATGTAACTCATGTATGGACGGTAAAAAATCTCAAGGGTGCGTCTGTCGAAGTCAACGACTGCGTTGCGAAACTGGGAATTCCGGCCGGAGGCGTCAGCGTCAGCAAAGAAGATGACAACATGGTCAAGTATTCGATGGACCTGTCGAAAAAACAGGTTTCCGGTTTCGTAAAATTATTCGCATCGGCGGGGAATGAACTTCTTTCGCCTGCGGCTCCGCAGCCGGAACAAAACCTTTTCTACGGCAATGCGGCGGATCCCGTCAACTATGAAATCAAACTCCTCCAAAAAGGCAAATGAATTACTCAATTAAACTTTTATTTGCCATTTTATCTCTGCTGACATCGGCAGCTTACGGAGCCGACAGCCTTGCCGAAGCTCCGTTTTCCTGGAAGAATGAAATCTCCGACAATATCCTTAAAATCAGTGTTCACATAAGTAAGAACGCATATCTCTACAGGGAGCAGACAAAAATCGAGGTTGCCGATTCTTCAGGAAAGGCGGCAAGCCTTGTCAGGGAACCCGGAACCATATCTGAAAAAGATTCGCTTGGAGAGCAACACGCTATTTATCCTGAAGGCGACAATGTCTGGGAATTTTCAGTCAAAGATTTAAACCCGCCGGTAAAGGCGGACATCAGATTCCAGGGGTGCGCCAAAACCCCCTACGTATGCTATCCTCCGCAGAAAAGTGAATTCACAGTCATCCCGTCCCAGAAGCCGGAGGAAAACAATATTCCTGAAGCCGTACCTGAACCCCGCAGGGTGAGGCAATCTCTGGAATGGAAGGAGAGTGTCGGCCGTTTTGCCGTCAAGGGCAGTGCCGCCGGCTACATGAATGAAAAAGACTTCATGACATTTATTGACAGTTCGTTAAGCACCGGGCCGAAGAAGGAGGATTCACTCTTCGACAAACTGCGGAAGAACAATCTGTCCGTATCCATAATACTAATCCTGCTTGGCGGACTCGCCCTTAACCTGACACCCTGCGTTCTTCCGATGATTCCGGTAAATATCGCCATCATAGGAGCCGGGGCAAGATCAGGTTCAAAACTCAAAGGCTTCACAGTCGGACTCATGTATGGGGCGGGAATAACCCTGGTTTACGGGTTGCTCGGGCTTGCGGCAATCCTGACCGGCTCCACCTTCGGTTCAATCAACTCGACACCGTATTTCAATTTCGGAGTGGGAGCCGTCTTCATATTTCTCGCCCTTTCGATGTTCGATGTTTTCCCAATTGATTTCTCAAAATATATGGCGGCGGGAAAAACAAACACAAAAAGCAGCCTCCTGACCGCAATGGGCATGGGCGGAATATCGGCCCTGCTCGCCGGCGCATGCGTGGCTCCAGTTGTGATTGCGGTGCTTCTTTTCTCCTCATACCTTTATGGACAGGGCAATATGTACGGGCTTGTTCTTCCGTTCATCCTCGGAGCCGGAATGGCAGTACCGTGGCCGTTCGCCGGAGCGGGCATTGCCATGCTTCCGAAACCCGGTCCGTGGATGCTGAAAGTGAAATATGGTTTCGGAGTGTTCATAATCGGCATCGCCGCGTATTATTTGTCTGTCGGCTATTCCCTAATCTCATCGGACAAGACAATCCCCGGGCAGGCGGAGGACTGGATGTCTTCCCTTCCGGAAGCACTTTCAACGGCGGAAAAAGAAAATCACCCCCTGCTCATTGATTTCAGCGCAAGCTGGTGCAAAAACTGCGAGGCGATGGATGTTTCAACTCTTAGAAGCTCCAAAGTGAAGGAAAAGCTGAAGAACTTCGTGAAACTTAAAATCATGGCGGAAAATCCAAATGAACCTGCTACAAAAGAAGTGCTGTTCTATTTCAAGGTGCTCGGTCTTCCGACCTATGTCATCCTGAAACCGGAAAAAAATCCCTGAACATATTCTCCCGTAATGAAAAAATATAGCAGGACAATTGAGCCGATTTCAAAACTCAAATTTAAAGGAGCGCGGGTTTTCTTACCCGCGGAAATCTAACTCAAGCGGCGGACTGGAAAGTCCGCCCTCCGTTAGTTTTGAATCGGCTCAGGGTGGTTTTGAAATTACCTCAACAATGTTATTTCGCGGAGCGAAGAGATAAGGACAAGAAAGAGAAACGACTTCGTCGTAAACAAAAGCGCAGTCGAGATCGCAGAGCGGATCGTCGGTAAATCACCCTCACCTGCTCCGGAAAAACTGCCGACACCTGCATCCCTGTCCGCGCTGGGCGCAGACACCAACCCCTCAAAAGTCATCGCCTTCCCTCGGATTCGGATTTTTAAGTCTCTTCAGCCTGTTTAAAACCACGATAAGGTAAATCAGGAAACCCGTGAGGCAAACGGTCTGGAAATCCATAAACGGCAGGTTGAGCCCGTAGTACAACGTGGCTATTATCATCCCGGGAAAACTTGCGTAGACGGCGATTGCCAGGAGGTTGGCGAATGTGATTTCGTCAGGAAGATCCTGTTTGCCGGTGAAAAAGAAAACCATGGCGAAAAAAATGGAGAACATGGGTACGAAAAACAATATTGACAGAAAGACATTCCCGAAAACAAGTATCAGAATCACCGCCAGCATTGTGCCTTGAATATTAAGGAAGTTAACCGGCTTTTGACCGCTATATTTGTCCGCCTTGAAAGAGTATTTTTCAGCATATGCTATTATGTTCTCGCCCGGACTTTCCGTGAATTTCTCCCTTTTCGGCATATTCGTGAAGGAGAAAAACAGGGGGATCGCATAATAATCTGCACCCGCCTTCACCCATAGCACAACCGAATTCGGCATCCAGAGCACACCCCGCTCCGAAATGCTGTCCGACGGATTGAAAACCGCCGAATCCCTCCTGTCCGGAATATAATCAATCCTGTTTTCGTCAATCCGCTGAAATCTCGCTTTCTCGGGATTCAGCGAGGGAAGAATCCCTTTCTGGGAAAACCTGGCCTCGCCGAACTCCTTATAAAGAACGCCGCAGTATTTGTTTGTCAGCTTATTATACGGGGCATACTGCATGGCGACTGCGGCGGCGGAACAGAATATGCAGAGGAGCAGGAAATGAAAAACGGCCCTCCCGCACGAATTCTTCATGAGTTGAAGAAAGACATCCGTACCGCTGCAGACTGAAAACACTGTTTTAAAAAAACCGGGGTCCTTATTCATTTTCTTTCCTTATGAGCTTTCTCAGGAATTTCAGCCGTGCATAACGGCGCTTCAGTTTTGCCAGGGCGTTCTCGATTTTCGCGAAATCCTCTTTTTTGAGCCGATCCACAAAAAGAATCCCGTCCAGATGGTCGATTTCATGCTGAACCGCCCTTGCAAGCAGCCCCCCGCATTCCAGTGTGAAACTTTCAGCCCCGAGAATCTGAGCCTGGAAAACCACTGTTGACGGCCTGGTGACGGGAGCATAAATCTCCGGAACGCTCAGACAGCCTTCATCCTTGACAGATTTATCCGGCCCGAAGGAAATAATTTCAGGATTGATGAGGACAAGCGGCATCCTGTTAAGCAGAATGGCTTCACCCGGAGAGGAAATCATGGTGTTGCCGTTTTCATCTTTCGCCACAGGCACTCCGAGCGCGATTATCCTGAGTCCTACCCCCACCTGGGTCGCGGCAAGCCCCACGCCGTCAAACTCAATCATTGTGTTGGTCAGGACTTCCGCAAATTTCAGAGTCTTATCGTCAACAGACTTCACAGCTTCCGCCTTCTTTGCAAGAAACGGATCGCCGTAAACCCTCACTTTCTCAATTTTCTTACCGCCAATGCGCATTAATTCCGCCTCAAGTTTATTATTTTGTCATTTTAAATTTTTCCGTTTCGGAAAAATTTTCCTATATTAAATCTTGAAAATCTCCAAATCTTCAATTCGCCTTCGTGGCCATCAGGCTCATCGCATCCTGTCTTTTGATCAGGTTTGCAGTATAGAGTTCACGTAGCGCCTTGTCCATGGTGATCATCCCGTCCTTTGCCATTGTTTCGATGATTGAACCGATGAGATGGGTTTTACCTTCGCGGATGGTCGCCCTGATTGCCGGAGTTCCGACAAGCACTTCAAACGCGGCGACGCGTCCCTTCCCGTCACGTTTCGGAATAAGCCTCTGCGCGATGATTCCGAGAACGGTTCCGGAAAGCTGGAGCCTGATCTGGTTCTGCTGGTGCGCCGGAAACGAATCTATTATGCGGTCAATGCTCTGCGCCGCATCATTCGTGTGGAGAGTCGCAAGGACAAGATGCCCTGTCTCGGCCGCCGTCAGAGCCGCCCCTATGGTTTCCGTATCGCGCATCTCACCGACGAGTATTACGTCCGGATCCTGGCGCAGGACATATTTCAGCGCATTCGCGAAGCTCAGCGTGTCGGCATAAACCTCCCTCTGCTCGACGACCGCCTTCTTGTTGGTGTGGACATATTCAATCGGATCCTCAACAGTTATGACATGGCACGCCCGTTTCTCGTTTATCGTGTTAATGAGGCTGGCCATTGTCGTGCTTTTCCCGTGGCCTGTGGGACCTGTTATGAGAACCAGCCCCTGATGCTTCTCCATCATGTTCACGAGCGTCTTCGGCAGTCCCAGCTCCTCCGGGGTAGGTATCCCTTTCGGAATCACCCGGATCGCGATTGAAACACTTCCGCGCTGGTAGAATCCGTTTAACCGGAAGCGGCAGGGTGTGGATTGGGTGTGGACCCCCTCGCCTTTTTTCTGGACATTTATGCTCAATGCGAAATCAATCTCGCGCCTCTCCTCGAAAATCTCCCTCTGCTTGGAATTCAGAAGGCTGAAAAGGAGCCGCTTTGTGTCAGACGAGGAGAGCGGTTCGGTTGCAAGAAGCTGAAGTTCACCGTCTATCCTCAGGCACGGACAGCTTCCGGCGGTGACCAGCAGATCGCTTGCGCCATTGGAAACCGCGCTGTGGAGAAGGCGCTTCATGTTTATGATCTTCTCATCCTGCGCCTCGATGTCAATGTCGCCGCGGAATGTGTCAACCCCGCTTTCCATTCCCTGCACCAGCAGAACAAACTCCTCCCTGTTCGTCGCAGCGGCAGAACCCGATTCAAGCGTTATCTTCCCCGCCTTGCAGAGTTCGGCCAGCGCGCGGGAGAAGGTCTGCATCCCGTCCTCGGATCCGCGTTTTATCATGTCTTCGATATCGGAGAAATGCCTTCCCGAAATAGCCCTTCTGACAAGCGGAGTCCCCCTGAGGATTTCCACTGCCGGAACCATTCCGTCCCCGTTGCCCCCCGGAACAAGGCGTTGCGCCACAATCCCCTCCACGGCAAGCGACAGGTCGGCCGCCGCCTGTTCGCGCAGATGTTCGGGGAAGTTGTTCACGATTCTTTCAATGCACTGGATGACGTTCGCCGTATGGACGGTGGAGATCACAAGATGCCCGGTAAGCGCCGCGGATATCGCAATCTGCATTGTTTCAAGGTCGCGCATCTCACCGATGAAAATAACGTCCGGACTTTCACGCACGACATTCCTCAGCGCTTCGGCGAAACTCGACGAGTCCGCCCCGATCTCACGCTGTGTAATCAGGCTCTTTTTCTCGCAGTGGACAAATTCAATGGGATCCTCGATCGTGACAATGTGCTTTGCGAACTTCGCATTTATGTGATTCAGCATCGCCGCCATCGTGGTTGATTTTCCGCTTCCGGCCGCGCCGACAATCAGGACAAGCCCCCTTGGCCGTTCCGCGAATTCCGCAAGAGTCTTCGGCAGATTAAGACGGGCGAAGTCGAGTTCTCCCGACGGGACAAGCCTGGCCACAAGCCCGGGCTGCCCCTGCTGAAGCAGGAAATTTATCCTGTAGCGGACGCTGTCAAGGGACAATCCCGTGTCAACGCTTCCCGCATGCTGATATTTTGTCTCGGCGTCCGGAGAAAGAGTCTGCATCCGGAACTGTTCTATCTCAACGGCGGACACAGGCGGCACATTGAGCGCCCGGATCTGCGTGCTTATTCTTACATAGGGGGTTTTACCGGCGGAAATGAAAAGGTCGGACGCACCTTGTGCGGACATTTTGTTCAGAAGTTCATTTATCATATTCGACCCCATTGTTGTTAATGATTAAAAATACGAGCAGCAACCCCGAATTTCAAGACAAAGATCGGCCAAGTTGCCGGGTGTTTTTGAATTCTCAGGGGAACCTCTGGAAATTCGCATATGGTCTGCGGCGGCGGACGGAAGATTTTTGATACCGGATATTCAAAGTTTTTTAGCCTTGCGGATCTTCCTGAAGAACTCCTTCATTATTTCCGAACATTCCCCTTCAAGGAGACCGCCCTTGACTTTGACTTTGTGGAGCATGCCCGGGAAAGAGGTTATTTTAAGGGCCGAGCATACAGAGCCGCAACGCGGGTCATGCATTCCGAAAACCACCCTGTGGACCCTTGAGTTGACCATGGCGCCAGCACACATCGCACACGGCTCCTTTGTAACATAAATATCAACACCGTCAAGCCGCCAATCGCCGACCGCATTCGCCGCCTGCGTGATGACAATCATCTCGGCATGGGCCGTGGCATCCCTGAGCTTTTCCACCTGGTTGTACGAACGGGCTATTATATGATTATCCTTTACAGCCACGGCGCCGACGGGCACTTCGCCCTCCTCGGCGGCGATTTCCGCCTGCGCAACGGCTTTCCTCATGAAATATTCCTCATCGAACTTTATGATCATGATATCCGTCCTTCCTGTGTTCCATGGAAACCTTATTCTTTTTCCACCGGTCATCTATGTTCTCTGGAGTCAGTCCAAGGGCTGTCTGATAGATGTCCGACACGATACTTATCCCGCGCATGGGATTGCCAACCTTGATGCTGCCGAAAACCTCATTTAGAGGAAGCTCTCCAGCCCTGATCTTGAGTTTCAGCATCATCGGGGCGGCAACAAATACGACCACTGCCATAAATATAAGTAAAAGCATGTGCATATATGAGAATTCTAGTCCTGTGAAGAGAGTTATCCCGCTCGGGTTCTTGGTCATGTAATCCATCACCATTCCACCTATCAACGGACCTGCGGCAGCCATGAGACCGATAATCGTCCAATGCACGGCTATGGCCATTCCACGCCCATTCTTCGGAGATAGCAGGTTGACCATGTGAAGCTGGGCGATACCGACTCCGCCCCCAAGCGCACCTCCAAAAAAATTGGCCACGAGAAGGAGCATCATCGGCTCAGAAATTGAGTAGCCCAGGATGTTTACGGTCGAATGTGACAGGAAAAACCAGACCACCCCAAGCATAGGTGTCGCGAACATCAGGATGGAAGTGAAAGCCCTTGCACCGATCTTGTCGATCATATATCCGTTCAGTATCCCGAAGATTACAGGACCGAGAGAGGCGCTCACAGCGAGCATTGAAAGTCCGGTGTATGAGAAATTGAACTCCCTTTTCAGGTACACAATTCCGAACGAACCCACAACTCCGCACCCGAGATACCAGAGTGATATCGAGAAGGTCATCCATCTGAAATCGCTTATCTTCAAGGGGGCGGTTATCCTGTCTATGAGTCCGGACAGGCTCTGATGTTTCTGGTAGAGGCCTGGCTTTGGTTCAGGCACGAACATATGGATGAAGATATCAAGCATCCCAAGCAGGGCTGCAATCGAAAATACTATCGCAAAACCGACATAGCTTCCCCCAGCCTTGCGCGGATCCGGAAAAAGGTCAAGTATCCACCCAGAGAGAGCCGTAGCAAGCAGAAATGATATTGTCACCAAGCTCTGCCTTATTCCCCAGAATCGTCCGCTTATCCTGGCAGGTACCAGCTCTGCCATCCAGCTCAGCCACATTGGACCGCACATCTGGGCAAGGAGTGCGCTTACTGCAATACCTATGAAAATGATGGTGACAGCAACTGAAGGGGTGTCAAAGAAGAATAGCGGGATAAATGCGGGGATGAACCAGAGCAATCTGTGTGTCATTGCAAGCACGGCCCAGGTCTTCTTCCGGCTGGGAAGCCCCTCGAAGCAAAGGGCCGAGGGGATCTGCACCAGCATGGTAAGCTGCTGGATCGTCACAACAAGGCCTATAAGGACTCCGCTTCCGGTAAGGCATTCCATAAGCATGGTTAGCGGAACCCCCATGGTTATGGCGCACCAGGCCATGCCGGAGAAACCAGCCCATGTGCTGATCTTTAGCCCTCTCCGTATATCATCTTCGCTCATCGGATGTCCGTCCAGATGAACTTTCTGAGTTGCATTCATTTCCATAAATTTTCCCCTGCGCCTGAAACTTTTCGTCGCGTTAAAATAAAGATCACCATAATCTTTTCAGGTCATATTTTACGTAGTCGTCGAAGACCTTGTCGCAGGAGATCAATGACATTCCGGATTTGATCGCCTGCCAGGCGATAAGCCTGTCGAAGGGATCTTTGTTCTGTATCTTCGGGAGCTTATGGGATGTTGCAACGATTTCCGGCATCAGTTCAAGAAGGGAGAATCCCATGTCGGCAGATATTTTCGGAAAATCATCGGGGGCTATCCCCTTCAACTCGAGTCTTCCCGTGGAATATTTGAGAGATATCTCCCAGAAAGAAATAACGCTTACATGAATGCCGTTGCCCGTGTCAAGGATTGCGGATTTCGCAACTGTACTCAGTTTTCCGGTGTCCAGTGCAGCCCAGAGAAGCGTATGCGTGTGCAGGAGGCAATTCATGAATCCAACAACTCCTCGTCAGAAATCTTAAACTTGTCCTTAATCCTGTAGCTTGCGTGTTTCTCTTTTATGCCTATAGAACGCTTCTTGGCGCCGCTGTATTCTGAGTAAGGGACTATTACTGCAATCTTCTCCTTGCGTCTCCCGTAGTTGATAGCTATTTTCTCTCCCTTGCAGACAAGATCCATCACATCGGAGAAGTGTGTCTTCAAATATCCAACCTGCATGTTCTTCATTTCAACTGCCTTGTTTGTCTTATTTCATGGAGCCAATTTCAAAATTGGCGGAGGTAGGGCGCGTTCTCCGTAACGCGCCGCCTCAAAACGGACGGCTCGGAGAGCCATCCCTACCTTGGATTCGGCAATTTTGAAACCTCCATGAACTAGAGTATTACATTCAATCCAACTTGTCAAGTTGTCAAATATGATTTTCCCGGCCGGGAAAATCATACGCATATGCGGTTGACTCGGGTTCCGAAAGAACATATTATCTCGTAGGGATGGGTTCCCTTGATCTGCGCCCAGCTTTCCACTGTTATCGCCAGAGGCCCCTCGCCGCCCAGGCATATGACCTCATCTCCGCGCTCGGCATCCTGAACCTGTTCAAGTGAAACTGTCGTGTAATCCATCGAAATACGCCCCAGGATATGGCATGGCTTTCCACGGATAATGACATACCCCCGGTTTGAGAGCGCAAGCGGAAGCCCATCCGCATAACCTGCTGAAATAATACCGACCTTCATGTTTACAGGCAGCTTGTATGTCCCGCCATAACCTAAATTCATGCCTGCGGGAAGATTCCGCACCGACACAAGCCGCGTCTTCAGCGTCAGTATAGACTTCAGATTCAAAACATGCTGCCCCTGGCTGTCAAACGAGCCGTGCAAATTGATTCCCGTCCTGACAAAATTAAACGGCGATTTACAGGTGACCGGAAAATTATTTATGGCATCGCTATTCGCCATATGGATTTTCTTAAAAACGATACCGGAAGATTTGAGCTGGTCGAGAAGTTTCAGGAACTGTGAAACTTGGTTCAACGTATATTCGCTTCCAGTCATGTAAGCCATCGGAAAATGGGAGTAAATACCGGAGAAATTCAGATTTGGCAACGCAACCGAATTTTTGATTACGTCAAAGGCTTCCGAGACGAGTATTCCAAGCCTTCCCATTCCGGTGTCAACAAGAAACTGGCATTCGGCCGTCCTTTTCTGTTTCACAGCCTCATCACTGATGCACCTGGCGATTTCGGAATCCGTAACGGCGAGTATTATCCCCTCCCTGACAGCACTTGGAATTTCCTCCGGAAGGACACCGCCAAGAATCTGAACTGGAATACCGGCATCATTCAACATGAGCGCCTCGTTCAATTCCGCAACTCCGAATCCGGCGGCGCCTGCGTCGGCAAGCGTCTTGGCTATTTCCCGGACTCCAAGCCCGTAGGCGTTCGCCTTCAGGACAGCAATCACTCCGCACGGGGAAACGAAGGATTTTATGTTACCGAAGTTTTCACGAAGCGTCTTTAAACTTATCTCAAGCCATACCCTGTTCTTCATAAAGAAACAGCCCACAGATTACACAGATAATGACCATATTTCATAAGACAAACCTTTCATATTCAAGTTTTGGATAATGCCCAAAATTAACAAGTAATCCGACTTTGAATCTTGTTGCATTAAGATAATTCAATAACTGAGCGCGATGTTCATCAATTAATCCATCCACCGCTTTAATTTCTAGGATAATCTTTTCGTGACAAATGAAATCAGGCTGATATATATGCCTTAATTTTGTACCCTTGTACTCAAGCCCGATTGACTTTTGTGAGATAAATGGGATCCCCTGTATTCTAAACTCGATTTCAAGACATTCCTGATAGACAGGTTCGAGAAAACCACATCCCTTATCTTGTACACTTCAAAACATGCCCCAAGTATTTTGAAAGTATCTTCTTTGTATAAGCCCTGAACTGTCCTTATCTGTGTCATCTGTGGGCGAAGATTCCCTGGATTCCCGGGAGACAGCTGTAGACGAATTTTCCATCAACGATTGTCGCCATCGCTTTTCCGCGGACTTCGCGTCCGTCAAACGGGGTGTTCCTGGATTTGGAGAAGAAGGAAGCCGAATCAATCGTATGTTTCAGGTCAGGATCGAATACGGTTATATCCGCATCGGCCCCTTCGGCGAGCCCGGTCTGAAGTCCAAGCACTTCCGCAGGGCCTGAAGTGAACTTTGAAATGAGTTCGGAAAGAGTCAGGTATTTCTTGTGGTATAGCTCCGTAAGGCAGACAGGCAGCGCAGTTTCAAGCCCGATTATCCCGAAAGGCGCGTAGTCGAATTCCACAAGCTTCTCCGTCTCCGTATGGGGCGCGTGATCCGTGGCTATGACGGTGATTGTCCCGTCCCTGAGTCCGTTTATCAGGGCCTTGCGGTGATCATCTGAACGCAAAGGCGGATTCATCTTGTAGTTGGTGTCGAAATGTTTTATCTCCTCGTCGGTAAGTGCAATGTGATGAGGCGTCACCTCGGCGGAAACAGGAACCTTCCTTTTTCTGGCATCCTTTATAAGGCGGACACTTCCCGCCGTGCTGACATGCTGGACATGGATTTTCCATCCGATCATTTCAGCCAGGATTATGTCACGGGCGACCATTAACTCCTCCGTTGCGGCGGGTATTCCCCTGAATCCCAGGACGACCGACCAGTAGCCTTCATGCATAACTCCGCCCGCGCCAAGCTTCTCATCCTCGCAGTGATCGAGAATCGGAAGTCCAAATGATTTTGAATATTCAAGGACATGCCGCATAAGCTCGTGGTTTTGAACACATTTCCCGTCATCCGACAGGGCAAACACTCCGGCTTTCTTCAGGCCGCCGATTCCAGTCATCTCCTTGCCTTCCTGATTTTTAGATATGCATCCGCAAGGCAGAACTTTAACCACGCCGTCATCCTGGGCGGCGCGCTTGACAAGCTCAATTGTTCCGGGATTGTCCGAGGGCGGAGTCGTATTGGGCATGGCGACGATTGAAGTGAAACCGCCGGCGGCGGCGGCCATCGTACCGGTCTTTATGGATTCCTTGTCGGATCGTCCCGGCTGACGCAGATGAACATGCATGTCGGTAAATCCGGGCGCGACTACCAGTCCGCCAAGATCTATCACATTGGCTCCCCTTAATTTTGCAGGGCTGACTATTTTTCCGCCGCTTACGCCTATGTCCATCTTCCGGTCAATGGAGCGTGAAGGATCAATCACCCGCCCGTTTTTCAGTATGTAGCTTGTTTTCATATCATGCTGTCCAATCTCTTATGAAAATTAACGTACTTTTTTTCTGTTTTTTTGCGCTGGCAAAGCGCGAAAAAAACAGTACTAGCCTTGTATCCGGAAGCCGACAAGATGTCACTTCTCCAGGCAGCCCGCCACAAGATAGAGAACCGCCATTCTGACGGCCAGACCGTTGGTTACCTGCTCCAGGATTACAGACTGCGGCCCGTCCGCAATGGAAGCTTCAACCTCCACACCCCGGTTGATCGGCCCCGGATGCATCACCATGGCATCCGGCTTGAGATATTTTATTGTTTCCCTGTTGAGCCCGAAAATGTTGGCATATTCGTTAATGCTCGGGAAATATGATTCACGCTGGCGTTCATGCTGTATTCTCAGCAGGTTCACGACATCGGCATCTTCGATGGTGTCCTTCAGATTGTCGCAGACCCGCACGCCTATTTTCGCAAATTCCCTTGGAACCAGGGTCGCGGGCCCGCCGATTGCCACTTTCGCCCCGAGTTTAAGAAGTCCCCATATGTTGCTTCTTGCAACGCGGCTGTGAAGAATGTCCCCTACAATCGCAACTTTAAGCCCCTCAATCCGCCCTTTTTTCTGAATGATTGTAAACATGTCCAGAAGAGCCTGGGTGGGATGCTCGTGCGCCCCGTCTCCGGCGTTGATCACACCGCATTTGAGTCTTTTCGCAAGAAAATTATGGGATCCTGCGGCCGAATGGCGCATCACGATCAGGTCAACCTGCAGAGCTTCGATATTTTTAACCGTGTCAAGAAGCGTCTCCCCTTTTGAAAGACTGCTTGTCGAAGCCGACATGTTCACTATATCCGCGCTCAGACGCTGTTCCGCCAGTTCAAAAGAAGCCCTCGTCCTCGTGCTGGGTTCGACAAAGAAATTAACCACAGTCTTCCCGCGCAGAGCAGGCACTTTCTTGACTCTGCGCTCGGAAACCTTCTTGAATTCCTGCGCCGTGTCAAGTATCACCCTTATCTCGTCTGCGGACAGATCGTAAAGCGAAAGCAAATCCTTCCTGTCCCATTTCATCATGTTTTCTTACCTTTGTTTTTTTCAGGCGTCATGTAAACCGCATCCTCCCCTTCAAGTTCCTTCCACGAAACTGAGACATGTTCATTTTCGGAAACATGGCACATCTCGCCGATATAGTCGGCCTGTATGGGGAATTCCCTCAGTCCGCGGTCAACGAGAACCGCCAGCTTGATCATTGCCGGCCTGCCGTAATCCGTGATCGCATCCAGCGCCGCCCGTATTGTCCGGCCGGTATGGAGAACATCATCCACCAGAATTATCGTCTTGTTATTCAGATCAAAGGGAATATCCGTTTCGTGTATTACGGGAAGCGTCTTTCTGATCCCGATGTCATCGCGGTACATGCTTATGTCGAGAGTGCCAAGGGGGATGTCTATGCCCGAACCGGCTTTGATGGATGAGATTATACGCTTGGCAAGGGGGACTCCCTTGAGCTGCATGCCGAGAAAGGCTATGTCCTGCAGGTTCTTTTTACTGAAATCGGAAAGTATCGCCTCCGCAACCTTTTCTATGTCACCGGCAATTTTCTTCTCGTCAAAGATCAATGTTTTTATGTTTTTCTGCATTTGGGAGATTATTACCAGATTTTAATTTCCATAATATTCCATTTCCCAATATAAAAACAAGGTCTTTTATCTCTTAATGTTCGTAATATCACGATGCCTGTAGCGGACATCCCATGTCTTCAGTTCCTGTTTCCGAGCCTGATGCAAAAACTTCCAATCGCTGATTTCCCCGGTTCACTAGATGACGGCAACAGCCCGGACACTCAATTCTCAACACCCTGCTCATACGCCTCCTTATTTTTATCGGAGGAGGTAATTTCAAAATTGCCGAATTCAAGGTAGGGACGGCTCGCCGAGCCGTCCGGTTTGAGGCGGCGGTTTCGGCGAAACCGCCCTACCTTCGGTAATTTTGAAATCGGCTCGGAGGACTACATCACAATCTCTTTCCTTGTCAAATGCGGGAGGATGACCCCGCTCCCCGACGGCGCCCCATCGCGGACAAAGTCCGTCTTGTATTTCCTTCTCCTGGTGTAGTGTTCGCCGTGCCGGCGAAGATTCTACAATTCCCCTTGCCTCTACACCGGAAAACCTTGCCCGACACGGGCAACTCTACACCGGAAAACCTTGCCCGACACGGGCAACTCTACACCGGAAAACCTTGCCCGACACGGGCAACTCTACACCGGAAAACCTTGCCCGACACGGGCAACTCTACA
>JBAYFV010000014.1:0-24185 GCA_041666985.1 Victivallales bacterium | reverse complement strand
GAAATGACGCCCATGCTTGAAGAGTTTGTGGTTCCGTATTTGAAATCGGTTTCAAAGGACAGGCTTTACACGGAACTGATTTATGTTTCAGGCATACCCGAATCCTGTGTTGAAGAAAAAGCCGCGCCTCTTGTTTCATCTGAGCCTGGACTTTCAATTGCATACTGCGCCTCTCCGGAATCCATAAAAGTTTTCCTGAGCGGGAAGGACAAGGGGAGCGTCAGCAGGAAAATGAAGCTGATTAAGAAGGAGCTCGGGGAATTTCTTCTTTCCCCCGGAGCCGGATCCATCGCCGAGGACATATGTTTTCTTTTGAAAAAAAGGAAATATAAGCTGGCGCTTGCCGAATCATGCACAGGCGGAATGATAGCGGCGGCGATTACTGACGTTCCCGGGGCATCTGAAATATTTTCCGGCTCGGCCGTTGTTTACAGCAATGAGTGGAAAGCAAAAGTCCTCGGAATCGGAAAGACAGTTTTTGAAAAGTACGGGGCCGTGAGTTCCCAATGTGCGGGAGAAATGGCTGACAATGTATGCGTTAAATATAATGCCGATGCGGGAATTGCAGTTACCGGAATTGCCGGACCGGCGGGCGGGACGGTATTAAAACCCGTAGGGCTTGTCTTTATCGCGACAAGATGTGACGGTAAAACAGTTGTAAGACAGTATAATTTCCCCGGCACCAGGGACATGGTAAGAAGAAGAGCCGTATCTTCTGCGCTGAACCAGCTGAGGAGACAGATTTTAAAATAGAATAGGCGCAGAGGTGCAAAGGAACAAAGGCACAGAGTTCGGAAGTTCTAGAGTTCGGGAGTGCGAAAATGCGGAAGTCCGAGAATTATTTAACTTGAGGTAATTTCAAAATTGCCGAAGGTAGGGCGGTTTCTCCGAAACCGCCGCCTCAGAACGGACGGCTCGGAGAGCCATCCCTACCTTGAATTCGTCAATTTTGAAATTGCCTCAACTTAAAACCTAAAACTTGTGACTCAAAACTTAACGGAGTGACTTTTCAATGAAGGAAATAAAGGCGAAATACATTCCATCTGACAGGCGTTATGCCGAAATGAAGTACAACAGGTGCGGACGGAGCGGCCTGAAACTGCCGGCGATATCGCTCGGTCTCTGGCACAACTTCGGCGATGTGGATGACTTTGAAATCTGCCGCAGTATGATAATGAAGGCGTTTGACCTCGGAATCACGCATTTTGATCTTGCAAACAACTACGGGCCGCCGCCGGGATCTGCGGAGACAAACTTCGGCAGGATACTCAATGGTGATTTTTCCGCACATCGCGATGAGATGGTAATTTCGACAAAAGCCGGATATACGATGTGGCAGGGGCCGTATGGTGATTTCGGTTCGAGAAAATATCTCCTGAGCAGTCTTGATCAAAGCCTGAAAAGAATGAAAATAGACCACGTTGACATTTTTTACCATCACCGTCCCGATCCCGAAACCCCGATTGAGGAAACAATGTCGGCGCTTGAACAGGCGGTCAGACAGGGCAAGGCGATTTACGCCGGTATTTCAAACTATAAATCACAGCAGACCGCTGTTGCTTCGAAAACATTAAGGTCGCTTGGCGTACCATGCCTGATACACCAGCCCAGCTACAGCATGTTCAACAGATGGGTTGAAGATGACGGACTTCTGGACGTTCTGGATGCCGAAGGGATTGGATGCATAGTTTTTTCGCCGCTTGCGCAGGGGCTTCTCACAGACAAATATCTCAGGGGCGTTCCGGAAGGTTCAAGAGCTTCAAAACCCCACGGTTTCCTCAAGAGGGCGAATATCACCGAAGACAAGCTTGTAAAGGTGAAGGAGCTCAATGTAATGGCGAAGGAACGCGGACAGTCGCTTGCCCAGATGGCTCTCGCCTGGGTGATGCGGAGAAAGACAGTGACTTCGGCACTGATAGGTGCAAGTTCGGTAAAACAGATCGAAGACTGTGCTGCAGCCGCAAAAAATACCGGGTTTACCGAAGACGAACTCTCAAAGATTGAGAAGATTCTGAAGGGATGAGAATTTAAATGTAGCACGGGCGTCTTGCCTGTGGATTTGAAATACAATTTCTGTCAGGAGTAATCATATGGACTTCATGGATCCTTTTACAAGGGATTTTTTCAGATTTATCCGTGCGCATCTCATGGAAATAATGCTTGCGTATTCGGCGACAGTGTTGAGTGTTTACGGAGGCGACATAAATAATGCCGTAAAGAAAATGATCAAGAAACACAATTTCTTTGTAAGGTTTGGAACATTTGTAGCCCTTTGCACGTTCGGATACGGGTTCCTGTCGCTGGTGATAGGAAAAATCCTGGTCGCATATATGTGTCAGTTGAACAACACCTGGCTGATTTCCATAATTGTCACCCTGTTTATTCTGATTGGTCTGATTGCGGAAGAGAGAAAGCGTATCTGAGGCGAGATTTACCCGCAACCAATTGTTTTCCGTTTAAACAAATTCAAAAGGAATTTTAAATGGGAAACAATAATTATTCCTCCAGCATTGCACAATATTGCCAAAAATATAATCCTTTTTACAAGTAAACTTCATGCTTTATTGGTAATATTACGTTCATAACAAAAATACGGGAGGTTGGTTATGGATAGGAAATTTTATCTTGATCTTGCCAAATCTGGTGCGGCATTCCCAATTGGAACCGATCTGATAGTTCACGAAAAACAGGATCCTGAAAAGACCATGCTTGACGGTGTTCTTCTTGGAAAAGCGGTTGAAGAGGCGTCCAGGCGTTACCATGCCCCTCTTGCTTTTCCGTTGATGGATCTCAAACTCGAGAAGGCGCTCCTTCTTGATATTCTCGGAATACCTTCGGATAAAGTGGACACTTATCATTTCGAGACATGCCCGACAGATGAGATGATTGAAAAAGTCAAAAAGGAACTTCCTCGCCGCTCCCTGCCGCGAATTCAGGCGACATGCGATGCGGTCAGGTATATTGCCGATAAAACCGATCTTGTTCCTGTCGGCATGTGCATTGGGACATTTTCACTCATGACAAAGCTTATGGCGGATCCGATAACCGCCGTTTACATGCTCGGTATGGGGATTCAGCCTGAAGAGGAGGAATCTGTGGCAACGGTGAAATTCACGCTTGAGCTAGCCTCGATGATTATCCAGAGATGCATAACCATGCAGATTGAAGCCGGCGCAAGGGCGATAATCATGTGCGAACCTGCCGCAAACAAGGTCTATATTTCACCCGCTCAGATCGAAGAGGGATCTGACGTGTTTGACCGATGCGTCATGGATTACGCGTTCAGGATCAGGAAACTCCTTGACAGTCGCAATGCCGATCTGATTTTCCATGATTGCGGGGAACTGACGGATTTCATGATTGAAAAATTTGTCAAGCTCGATCCCGCAATGCTGAGCCTTGGAAGCTCGCGTAAACTTTGGGAAGATGCCAGGCTCGTCCCCAAGACAACAGTCCTTTACGGGAATCTTCCTTCAAAGCATTTTTATTCCGATGAAAAAATAACAAAGGATCAGGTAAGAGCCCTTTCCCTCGATCTCATCGGGAAAATGAAAGAGGCGAAGCATCCCTTTATTCTCGGAAGTGAGTGTGATGTTCTCAGTGTTCCCGAATCCATTAACACCATCAATGAAAAAGTGAATGCGTTTGTGGGTTGCTCCTGCTGCAGGTGATCCTTTAAATTTTTCCCTGTGTGAAAAATTTACTTTGACTAGTGCCCTGTATCTCAAATAAGCCAAATAAAATTATGTCTGTTTTTGATGAGGCATAACCGCATGGCGGCGTGAGTCTTTCGGCGTTCAGGCAGTCCGCCTCCGCACAGCGATGCTTCAGCATCGCCTTAGCGGAGTCAAACAGCCTGAACATCCGAAATCCCCACGTTTTATTTAGGCTTATTTGAGACACAGGACACTAGGACAGTCGGAAAGAGCGGGGACAACACTCTTTCTGTTACCTTTCATTCGTAAGTGTCATTTCATCTGAAAATTTTTAATTTTCAGATGAAATGACTGTCTTCATCCTGTGGATTTTACCCGGAGCTGTCGTGACGCTGTCGGCAGCGGCGTTTGCAGTTTCAACACAGACCATTTCAGGATATTCGCTGTCTCCGAAGTCGGGCATTTTTGCGGATTTCGCAATCCACGGATTCCAGACAACCGTTGTCCTGCTTCCTTCCTTTGATATTCTGATTTCCCTTCCCAGCCCCGGGTCTGATATCACGCAGTCGCAGACTGAGCCGAAGTAGAGTCTGTCCACTTCAGAACTGAAAAGAACGGAGCCCGACTGGATTCTGTTTTCCCCTATTCCGCCCGCAGTCTCAACATATTCCGCGCCGCTAAGACCGGAGATGGAAACCTTTTTTATGTCAGATACGGAAAAGTAGGAATGGAGGGCCTCTGTCAGTTTAAAGTCAACCTTGCCGGAATTTGCGGTGCTGAGTTCGATTTCGAGTTTTTTCCCGCATCTTACAGACAATTCAAGATCAAAAGGCCGTGTCCTGAATCTTTCGTCGGACGGATCTTTGTCCGTCAATGAAAGACGCAACTCGGTAAACCCGTTTCCGCCGGAAACTGATTTTACATTCCAGTGCGATATTCGCGCAAAACCGTGTGACGGCATTTTCGGATCTGAAGGATGGGCGCCGAACCATGGCCAGCAGACAGGAATTCCGCCGCGGATCGGTTTCCCCTCCTCAAAACAACTGAATTTGCTCATCCACAGCAGATCAGTTTTCCCTTCAGGTTTGTAACTCATGACGTGTCCGCCGTAAAGGCTTACAACGCATTCGGACGAGCCGTTCCTTACAACTGCGTTTATAAAACCGGATTTCCCTGAAATGAATTCAACTTTTCCTGGAATCGAATATTTTTCATTAAGCTCTTCTGTTCTCTTTATAAGTACATTCCCTTTCTGTTTGATAATTAGATCAATGGCAAAAACTGCTAACCGACTCTTTTCACAATCATTTCCAAGGGGCGTTTTGAGGGGCCGGCCGAGGACTGCTTGGCCGCATAGCCCACCGGAACAACAGCCATGAACTCCCCCTTTTCGTCAAGCAGGCCGAGAACTTCGTCCTTGATAAGGAAAAGAATCCCGAGCCATACGGTTGAAAGTCCGAGCGAGGTTGCCGCAATAAGCATGTTTTCTACGGCCGCCGCAGAACTCTGGATTTCCATCGTCCTGAAAAAATCATAGGCGATGTCCCTGTCAACGTCAAAAAGTTCCGTTCCGTGCCTGATGAGTTCTCCGGTGTTGATTACCGCGATTATCACTGGAGCGCATGCCATGCTTCTCGACGCCATCCGCAAAAGAGTTGAAGAGGGGCGCGGAAACCCTGCCGCCCTTTCGGAGACAAGATTCGCCAACTCCTCTTTCTTTTCCCCTCTGACAACTACAAATCGCCAGGACTGGTTGTTGTGCGCGGAAGGAGCCTGATTTGCGGCGCTGAGAATTTTCAGGATGTCTCCGTCTGAAACTTCCTTATCGGAATACATTCTGACGCTTCTTCTTGCCATGATGTTCGCGAGAGTCTGATTTTTTTCACAGTCATTCATACTTGCAGTGTCCTTTAACTTTGCGCCTCGGCGGTTAAATCCTAGAAATGGAAAAAGTAGAAAAGGTTCGGAAGCCTGTTCTGAATCGGAACGTCGAATTCTATTTTTACCGGTGTAACCCTGCAACCTTCTTTTTCGAGAAGGGAGACAAGCCCTTCCTCTCCGATAAGATGGCCGGCTCCAACGGCGATAAAAACATTATTCTCCCTTATTGCAGGCAGAACCCTTTTGAGAAAAAGCCTGTTTCTTCCAATAAGCAGGATGTTGATGAATTTCCCCTTTAATTCAGGGGAATAACACGGGGTTTTTGAAAAAAAATCTTCAGCCATGGCGTTGAGATCCTGTGCAATATACTTGTTCATCAGGGAATTGAGCAGTTTGTAGTTGTCCTCAGCCTCTTCTATCGATTCTTCCAGCATCTGTATCTGTTCAGTTTCCGTGAATGCGTCCAGAGGGGCAAGCTGCTCCTCCGGGCTTTCAATCCCTGCGGTTTTGCATCCGGCAATCCTGGCTTTCTCATAAAGCAGGATGTCAACGGGGATGGTGTCAGTTGATTTTCTCGGCCAGGCGATGAAAAGCGATGCCGCCCATATCTTTTGTCTGTTGAGATGAACCGGTGATATGGGAGGAGTGAAGCTGTCGGTTACGGCTTTAAGTCTTTTAAAACGGTTTTCCCCTATCTTAAGCTCCAGGGATTCGGTTTCGGGAAGCAGCATGCTCTGCATCATTTTCAGCTGGTTTTTCTCGTCCGGCTCAATTTCGGAAAAGAACATCTTGCTGCCCGCAAGCGCGGTTTTCACCGGTTCGGGCATCTTTCCGAATACGGGGTTTGGAGCGTGTATTGTGCCGAAAAGCCATGAGGTTCTGCCGTCGTACTCGATTTTCCAGAAAATAGAACCGGCATTTGAGTCGGCTTTCTTTTCATCACAGCTTAGTCCAAAGAATGAAAGCATTATGACAAGGATTCCAATTTTTTTTAAACCATAGCACATTGTATTCACCAAGTCGTCGGTCGTTAGTTGCCTGAGTTCCAGGTGCATTTTTTTTAAGGTTTCCCAAGGTCTTCAGTTCCCGGGAAATAATCTCCTGCATAAAACTTAAAGCCTGAAACTTAAAACTCTTCCCATCCAATCCATCACCCAATCGCTCAATCCCCCGATCATCAGAGGCGTGTAATAAAACTGATGAAGGTGAAGATTTCAACAGCGGTTCCGATTTTTAAAATCAGATTCGACAACGCTTGTTTTTCATGAGTTCCGGATTAAGTTAGATGTTTTTCATTTCAAGTGATAAACAACTATTTTTACAAGGTGAAAACAGATGGTTGCCGGCAAGAAAGATTATCGGGAGATTCTAGGGTTCCAGGACAGGTATGTGATGCACACGTATTCTCCCGAAATACTGCTTGTCAGGGGTAAGGGCGCCTATGTCTGGGACAGCGAGGACAGGAAATATCTGGATTTCAGCGCAGGCATAAGCGTCTGCAACCTGGGGCACTGCCATCCCGCCGTGACAAAAGCGGTTTGCGAACAGGCCGGAAAGCTTGTCCATGTCTCCAATCTTTTCATGAACGAAAATCAGCCGGTTCTCGCCAAGAAGCTTGTGGGAAAAGGCTTCGACGGTTTTGTGTTTTTCGCCAACAGCGGCGCCGAAGCCAACGAGGGGATGATCAAACTCGCCAGAAAATGGGGCGCCGACAAGGGGCGTTATGAGATAATTGCCATGGAGGAGTCGTTTCATGGAAGAACCCTCGCGACACTCGCAGCCACGGGAAGAGGCAAATACAGGGTCGGATTCGCTCCGGACATGCCCGGGTTTGTGCACGTACCGTTCAACGACCTTGGCGCGGTTGAGAAAAGCATCAGCGAGAAAACATGCGCCATTCTCCTTGAACCCGTGCAGGGCGAAGGCGGAATAATACCGGCCGGTAAAGAATTTATCGAGGGTGTGAGAAAGCTTTGCGACAAACACGGAATCCTCCTCATGTTTGACGAGGTTCAGTGCGGAATGGGCAGAACCGGGACATTTTACGCGTGGCAGGGATACGGAGTCAAGCCTGATGCGCTCTCAATGGCGAAAGCTCTCGGCAATGGATTTCCCGTCGGAGCCTTCATGGTTAAGAGGGAACTCGGGAATGTTCTCGGCGCCGGCACTCACGCCAGCACTTTCGGAGGAACTCCGCTTGCATGCGCCGCCGCCATTGCCGTGCTTGACGCATTCGACAGCGAGAAAATACTCGAAAACTGCGCAAAGCAGGGCTCTTATCTGATGGCGGAACTTGCGAAGTTCGCAAAAAAACACCCATGCATAAGGGAAGTCCGGGGTAAAGGCCTGATCATCGGTGTTGTTTTGGACAGGCCGGCGAATGATCTTAAGAAAATAGCAGGCTCGAAAGGGCTTCTTGTCCTTACCGCAGGCGAGACGGTTCTGCGGCTTCTGCCTCCTCTCAATGTCAGCAGACAGGAAGTTGACGAGGCCTTACATATTCTAGACGAGTCCATAAAACAACTACAGGAATCTCAAAATGCAAAGTGATCTTCTTACAGTTGAGGAAATGACACTTTCCGATCTTAAAGATCTTTTCAAGCTTTCTGCAAAAATCAAGAGGGAACGCGGCAGATACAAGCCGAAGCCGCTAGCCGGCAAAAGCGTCGGAATGATTTTTGCGAAATCGTCTACGCGGACCAGGGTTTCCTTTGAAGTCGGAATAAGGGAGCTCGGCGGTTTCTCCATTTTCCTCGACCAGAATGATCTCCAGCTCGGCAGAGGTGAGACAATCGCCGACACCGCGAAAGTTCTCAGCCGGTACCTGCACGCCGTAGTCATAAGGACCTACAGCCACGATGATGTCATTGAGTTTGCGAAATTCGCAAATATCCCTGTGATCAACGCGCTTACCGACAAGTTTCACCCATGCCAGATCCTCACGGATCTTTTCACCATCTACGAGTACAGCGAAAGGGTTGAGGGCATCAAAGTCGCATATCTGGGCGATTGCGCGAGCAATGTAGCCAATTCCCTGATAATCGCCGCGAAACGCGCGGGCATGAATCTTGTACTTTCCTCTCCGGAGGAGTACATGCCGGACAAGGAGATCATGCAGGATTCCAACATTGGCAAGGGCTCGGCCCGGTGGGAAAAAGATCCGTTCAAGGCTGTTGAAAATGCGGACTATATCTATACGGACGTCTGGGTGAGCATGGGCTTTGAAAGCGAGTCCAGGCAGAGGCTGAAGACGCTTAAACCCTATGCTGTCACTACGGATATTGTCGGGGCCGCCTCTCCAAATGTCAGAATCATGCACTGCCTGCCCGCCCACCGCGGCGAGGAGATATCGGCAGAAGTCATTGACAGCCACGCTTCAATTGTATTTGATCAGGCTGAAAACCGGCTCCATGTCCAGAAGGCGATTCTTACAATGCTCATGAAAGAAGACTAAATAAGGGACACATTCCAATGAGAGCCAGAATTGATAAAAAAGAAAAAATCACAAGGGAAAGCATAATTGATTCCTTCATGCATCATTTGACCAGATCGCTTGCGAAGCATCCGGATGTGGCATCCAATCATGACCGGTATTTCGCCCTTGCCCTGACAATACGCGACCTGCTTGTCGACAAGTGGATTGAAACACGCAGGGAGTTCGACAAAAGATCGCCCAAGTGCGTATGCTACCTCTCGCTCGAATATCTGATGGGGCGCGCCCTGGGCAATGCAATGATCAACCTCGAAGTTTATGATATTGCAAAAGAGGCCATGGGCGAACTCGGTTTTGACATTGAGAAAATCGAGGAGGAGGAGCTGGATGCCGGACTCGGAAACGGCGGTCTTGGCAGGCTTGCCGCGTGTTTCCTGGACTCAATGGCGACTCTCCAGTATCCCGCCTTCGGCTACGGGATCAGATACAATTACGGGATTTTCAAGCAGATTATTCAGGACGGAAGCCAGATGGAGGAGCCCGATCACTGGCTGCGGCAGGGAAACGCCTGGGAAATCAGAAGACCGGAAAGAATGCGCAGGATCAAGTTCTACGGGCATACGGAAAAGGCGAGGGGGAACAAGTACAGGAAGGACTGGGTTGACACCCAGGACGTTCTCGCGATGCCGTACGATATGCCTATTCCGGGTTACAACACCGCCCACGTGAACAATCTCCGACTCTGGTCGGCGCGCTCCCTTTACGGGTTCAACCTCAGCAGTTTCAACAGCGGTGACTACATCAACGCCAATCTTGAGGCCACGCTTACGGAAAATATTACGAAAGTCCTTTATCCCAACGACAACAACTATGGCGGAAAGGAGCTTCGGCTCAAACAGCAGTACTTCCTTGTTTCGGCAACGCTTCAGGACATAGTTTACAGGTTCAAAGGTCTCGGCGGCGACATCAGGAATCTTCATGAAAAAGTGGCCATCCAACTTAACGACACCCATCCTGCAATGGCGATTCCGGAGCTTATGAGAATCCTTGTTGACGACGAGGATGTCGAATGGGAGGAAGCCTGGGGGATATGTGTGAACACTTTTGCCTACACCAACCATACCCTTATGAGCGAGGCGCTGGAAAAATGGCCGGTTCCGATGCTTGAGAAACTCCTTCCGCGCCATCTTGAGATAATTTATGAGCTCAATGACCGCTTCCTCCGCCGGATAGCCAACAAATATCCCGGCGATGTGGGGCGCCTGAACAGGATGTCGTTCATCGAGGAGAATCACGAAAAGCAGGTTCGAATGGCCTACATGGCCGTTGCCGGAAGCAACAGGGTGAACGGCGTCGCCGCCCTCCATACCGAGCTTTTGAAACACGGGCTCTTCAAGGATTTCTACGAGTACTATCCGTACAAGTTCGTCAATAAGACAAACGGAATCACACCGCGCCGCTGGATGCTGAAGGCCAATCCGAATCTCTCACACCTCATTGAGGGCAAGATAGGGGAAAGCTGGATTACCAACATTGATAATCTGAAGAAGCTTGAGAAGCATGTGGACGACAAGGGGTTCGTACGGGAGATTGCGGCTGTCAAGCGCAGGAACAAGGAAAATCTGGCCAAATATATCAGGGAGCATAACGGAATAGATGTCAACCTCGATTCCGTCTTCGATGTCCATGTGAAGAGATTCCACGAGTACAAGCGCCAGCTTCTTAAAATCCTGCACGCGGTTGTCATGTACCTTGAAATAAAGGACAATCCAAAAGGTGATTTTGTTCCGAGGACAGTTATCTTCGGCGGCAAGTCCGCACCAGGTTATTTCATGGCAAAAAACATAATAAAGTTCATCAATTGCGTCGCGCATGTCGTTAACAACGACGAGGATGTGGACGACAACCTCAAGATTGTTTTTCTGGCGAATTACGGGGTTTCCCTTGCCGAGAAAATCATGCCCGCAGCTGATCTTTCCGAACAGATTTCCCTCGCCGGGACGGAGGCCTCCGGAACCGGAAACATGAAGTTCGCCCTCAACGGCGCCCTGACAATCGGAACGCTGGACGGCGCAAATATTGAAATCAAGGACGCAGTCGGAGACGACAATATTTTCATTTTCGGGATGAAAGTGGATGAAGTAGAGGCTCTCCGCAGGAGAGGGTACAACCCTGAGGAGTTTCTAAAAAACCAGCCGCGCCTGCGCCAGGCGTTGGAATTAATCCGCTGCGGTTTCTTTTCGACGAAGGAACCCCGTCTCTTCGACCATCTTCTTGATAATCTCCGGCTGGATTATTACATGTCAATTGCCGACTTCGAGTCCTACTCCTCGAAGCAGGACGAGGCAGGCAGAATCTATCGCGACCAGAATGCCTGGCACAGGAAAGCCCTTATGAACATCGCAAATATGGGGAGATTCTCGAGCGACAGGACAATCAGGGAGTACGCCGGCGAAATCTGGAACATCAAACCGATGCTCCTGGAGAAATAAATTTTCTCCGAAAATTTATAATATGGAATTAAAATATGAAAACAGAAAAAGTAAAGACCATTTACCTTAGCGGACCAATCATGGACGAGCACGACGGTGTCGCCCGCGAATGGCGCGAACAGGCCAAGAAGCTCCTCGGAAGGAAATTCCGTCTTCTCGACCCGATGCGCAGGGCGTTCCGCGACAGGGAGGTTGACAGCGCAAATGAAATAGTGGAATTCGATCTCCAGGATGTCCGCGATGCGGATATCATCCTTGTGAACTATTCCAAACCGAGTATCGGCACCAGCATGGAAATCTTCTACGGCTCTCACGACCTCGGAAAATTCGTTGTCGGGTTTTCACCCTTCTCCTTCAAAGACTGCTCACCGTGGATGGTCAAATACTGCACGAAAATCCTGCCCGACCTAGAAGGCGCATGCAATTACATCGAAACACACTTCGGATGATTTTTCCCGAAACTGGGAAAACCATGAAAATAAAAGTCCATTTCAGTTCAAGAGAAGCAATTTCAAGATTGACTTTGCAAAACCAGGCGCATCAGAGGCAGCTTCCACCGTTCGGAAGTCTTCTCCGGAGGAATCCTGTCCGCTTTTCCATGGGAAGGGAGAGTCGCGCTAAAATCATGGACAATTCCAGCTGGGAGTAATCCGGTTTGACAATAGTCTTAGATTTTTCTTTTTTCAGGGTTGACGCGTTTTTCTTTTTCATTTTTAACCTTCAGTGTTCGCTCTAGTATTGGCAAGACTGCTAAATCCTTATCCTGTCCGGCCAACTTTTTGCTTTTTATGATATCTTCAAGAAGCGCAACATTTAAACTATAACAACCGTCAAAAGAAACCTTGTTGCTTCTTTTCATCAAGGTGTCAAAGGATTTGACACCCAGAACATTGCAGATGAAATCCAGATATAATTCCTTTTCAGGAGCCTGAATCTGGAAAAAAGTGCCATAGCTTATGAGTTTTGCATCAAGCTGTTTGGCAACCGAGCTTAACTTTGACACAGTTTCATCGGTATCCCTGATGCAAAAATCAATATCCATCGTTGTAACCGGTGCGCCCTGGATTGCAGCAGCAGCGTTGCCGATCATGACTGCTTCCAGTTTGGCCTGGGCGAAAGCTTCTGCAATTTCAACCAAAAGGTTCTTCGAATCCATAATAACCCTCAATTCCTGAGTCTAATATAGCGAGGGATGCTTCATCTTCAACTGGCTTGCAGCTCTTCGACATGTTTCCGCGAACTTCGCACTTCGAGGCGATCGCGTATCTGGAGAAGTGAGTCGGATTTGCCGGTTCGTTACATGCCTGTGTGAAAGCAGGCCGAAGAACCTCCGGGCAGGAGTCAGAGCCATCGTATGAGCTGTGAAGTGCCGTACTGGCATGGAGCGAAGGCATGGCAGGGAGGCGAATGTTGAGGGACACAAAGATGGAAACAAGACTGACGGAAGTGGCTGAAGAGCCTAAATACTTTGCACTTATATAAATTACGAAAATGAAATAAAGAGCTGAAGGGATTCCTTGCTATTTTAATTTTGCGTAAAAAAATCAGAGTTATTCCATAGGATGACGGATTACTGGATTTTTGATTCAATGTCTTGTGCGTATCTCCTTGATTTGCAATAATCCAACAATCCAAGGAATCCTAGCATACGCGTTATACGTTGGCAAAATGTGAATATTTTCACATTATATCAATGAATGATTGACATTTTTATCCCGAAATGTAGATTTATTCAGGTTAAGGATGTCTACAATGAAAAGAAATTTATATTTAAAGCTTCTTGAATGGAAAAAATCTCCTGACAAAAAACCTCTTATAATCCGTGGTGCCAGGCAGGTCGGCAAGACATATCTTCTAAAGGAATTCGGGAAAAAGGAATACAAAACCCATATCTACCTCAATTTTGAAGACGATCCATCTCTTGGCGAACTCTTCAAGGCAAGGTTTGACAAGGATAAAATCATTTCGTTCCTGTCTGCCTATTGCGGGGAGCCTGTTCGCCCAAATGAAACATTGCTGATATTCGATGAAATCCAGGCATCTGACGCAGCGCTGAATTCATTGAAGTATTTTAATGAAAATGCTGCGGAATATCAAATTGTCGCAGCCGGTTCTCTTCTCGGGATCAAGCTTTCCGGCGAAAAATCATTTCCGGTCGGCAAGGTAAGTTTTCTCACCTTGTATCCGATGACTTTTTTTGAGTATCTGGATGCCATTGGGAAGGGTGCTTTGAAAGAACTGATCGAATCAAAAAACGATTTCGAGGCCTTTCCTGAGACTTTCCATGTTGAACTGATTGACATTCTCAAGACATATTTCCTCGTAGGCGGAATGCCGGAGGCCGTTTACGCATATTCCAGGGAAAAGGATTTCCTTCAGACAAGGAAAATACAGGATGATATACTGAACGCCTACCTCCTGGATTTCTCAAAACATGCCGGCAAGTCGGAGATAATAAGGATATCCGAACTATGGAATTCCATTCCACTCCACCTTTCAAAAGTGAATAAGAAAATGATTTTCTCGGCAGTCAGGGAAGGAGCAAGGGGGAGGGAATATGAATATGCCCTGCAATGGCTCGAAAACGCCGGACTGATCTGCAAAAGCAGAAATGTCTCTCTCCCTGGAATTCCCTTGTCCGCCTACGCAAGCAGGAATATTTTTAAGACATACATGCTGGATGTCGGGCTTCTTGGCGCACTTTCAAGATTGTCACCGGACACTCTGATCAGGGGAAATGAGATTTTTACTCATTTTCTCGGAGCATTCATTGAAAATTATGTGGGACAGGAACTTGTCGGCAATCATGGGAATCCCCTGTACTATTGGACCAGCGAGGGAATCGCGGAAATTGATTTCATCCTTGAACTTGACGGGAAAGTACTGCCTTTCGAGGTAAAGGCGGGCATCAATCCAAAAAGCAAGAGCATGCAGTTTTTCAACCAGAAATTCAATCCGCCCCTCCTGCCCAGATGCAATCTCCTGAATCTGAAAAAAGAAGCCAAAACCATCAATATCCCCCTCTATGCAGTTCCGTTCATCGGAAAACTTCCTGACTTGGATTATTCGCGTCATGTGGATAATCCAGGCTAAATGATTGCAAAATTTAAATTTTAACGGGGTGGTTTTTCCAACCCGCCAAATCTTAGCTCAAGCGGATAACTGGTGCTTTCCACCCGGATTCCCTTGATTTATTTTCTGCCTTCGGCTATCTTCCCTCCATCATAAAAATCAAAAGTACTATCAGTTCATTTATTTTTTTCCGTTTCGGAAAAAATAAATAAACAGGGAAAGACATGAATATGGAATCAAAGACAGTTGTCAAGATCAAAATGCTCGAGGGATGCGACGACATCCGGCCTCACAAGGCTCATCATGATGATGCCGCGTTCGACCTCAAGTCCAGGGTTGAAATGGAACTGAAACCAGGCGAACCGCACCTTGTCCCGACCGGAGTCTTCATGGAAATACCGGTCGGATACGAGGCTCAGGTGAGACCGAGGAGCGGTCTCGCCCTTAAACATGCCTTGACGGTTCTCAACAGCCCGGGCACAATTGATGCCGGGTACCGGGGCGAGGTCTGTGTCATCATGCTTAATGCGGGGAAAAACGCCTATAGTGTTAAACGTGCAGACCGTATCGCACAGATGGTCATCAGCAAGCTTCCGGATGTTGAAATCGAATATGTTTCCGAACTTGCCGACAGCAAGCGCGGCGCCGGCGGTTTCGGTTCCACAGGTAAAAATTAATCCTAAACGGATTAATTTTTTTCCATTCTAATTTCCTTGTTAATTTTTCCGGAACGGAAAAATTTTCTTGAAATGACTGGCGACCAACGACTAAAGATTTAAGACTGGAGGTTGACTACTTATGACTTCTTACTTAATCACCGGTGGTTCCCGCAGCGGCAAAAGCCGTTATGCCCTCGAACTTGCGAAGTCCGCAAAAAAGCCTTTTTATATCGCGACAGGCTGGGACGGGGACGATGAAATGACCGACCGTATCAGCAAACACCGCAAGGAACGCGGAAAACACTGGATCACCATAGAAACAAAAATCGCCATCGCCTCCGCAATCGAGAAAGCCGAGAGAAAAGGTGCGGATTACGTTATTGTCGACTGCCTCACCCTATGGGTTTCAAACATGATGTTTGAAAAGGCAAATATTGAAAAGGAACTCAGGAAGACAATCGCCGTAATCAAATCAAGAAGAAAAGCGGTGCTGGTTTTTGTCACAAACGAAGTCGGTTCCGGAATTGTCCCCGGCGACAAGATTTCCCGCGAATTCCGCGACGCCGCCGGACTCGTAAACCAGAAAATCGCCGCCGCAACGGAGAACGTAGTCCTGACAGTCTGCGGCTTGCCTTTGTTCCTGAAAGGAAGATAATTTAAAATCACAGTAGATTTTTTGCGCAGCAAAAAATTTCATAATAATAAAGAGGAGAAGACATGTTGCTGGAAGAAACACTCTTGAAGATAGTCCCCGCCGATGCGAATACCGCAGAACAGGCGCAGAAAAGACTCAACTCCCTCACAAAACCTCTCGGAAGTCTCGGGCTTCTCGAGGACTGTGCAAGGAAATATGCGGCCGCCCGCGGCGATGTTTTTGCGAAGATCGCAAAACCTGCCATTCTCACTTTCGCAGGCGATCACGGAATTGCCGATGAAGGGGTCAGCGCCTATCCCAGGGAGGTGACTCCACAGATGGTTGCGAATTTCGCAAACGGAGGAGCTGCGATAAACGTACTGACAAAACATGCCGGCGCAAGGCTTAGGGTTATTGATATCGGAGTTGCATCCGACTGCAATTTCAAAGGCGTTGTAAGAAAGAAAGTCGCCCGCGGGACTGCGAATTTCGCAAAGGGGCCTGCAATGACCATGAAACAGGCGCGGAAGGCTGTTGAAATAGGAATCAAACTCGCTGAAAAGGAAATAGCAAGAGGCTGTACCCTGTTAGGAACAGGTGACATGGGGATTGCAAACACAACTCCTTCATCCGCCCTTTATTCGGTTTTCCTCAGCCTTGATCCGGAAAAAACGGCGGGGCGCGGGACAGGAATCACTGACGAGAGGCTTCAGCATAAGATAAATGTTCTCATAAAGGCGATTGAAATGCACAAGCCGAATCTTAAGGATCCTCTTTCAACGCTTGCCGCTCTTGGCGGTTTTGAGATAGCGGGAATATGCGGTGTTGTTCTTGCCGCCGCCGCAAATAAAGTTCCGGTTGTGGTTGACGGATTCATTTCCGGAGCAGGCGCTCTGACTGCCATTCAGATGAATAAAAATGTTTTGGACTACTGTTTCTTCAGCCATCTTTCTGCCGAGGCCGGACATGTCAATGCCATGAACGCGCTAGGAGTCAGACCGCTTTTAAATCTCGATCTCAGGCTTGGTGAAGGTACAGGCGCCGCGCTTGCCTTCAACCTGATTGAGGCCGGAGTGAAGATCATGCACGAAATGGCGACATTCGAAAGCGCCGGAGTCTCCAAATCGGAGTAAAACAGGCTTTCATTCAGCAGTTTACAGACACTTCACCGCTATGGAAGTCCTGTGTGTTGCCGTCGGGAAGAAGCAGGATAATGGAGCCGTCTTTGTTTATGTCCTTGAACACTCCCTTTACTTTATCCCCGGATTCATGAATTATTTCAATCTCTTTTCCGATGAGGATGTTCTCTTTTCTCCATAATTCATAAACTCCTTCGGAATTTATAAGTGTCTCCTGGTACATTTTAAAAAGATTATCTTGAAGCGATTCGGCAAATTTTCCTATGTCAGTAATCTTTGCGGTTTCCGCAAAAATTGAAGTACCTGAAACCTGGTTAGTTAGAAAAAACTCCTTATCAGTATTAAGGTTAATGCCTATGCCGATAACTGCGCCGTCAGGTTTGTTTGATTTTTCCGGACTATGGGTTTCAGACAGGACTCCTGCTGTCTTCAGGGATTTTACATAGACATCGTTCGGCCATTTTATCCAGAATTGAAGATCCGGGACGTAATCCCTGAGAGTTTGAAGAGAGGAGAGGGCTCCGATGAAGGTGAGCTGTGACGGATGCAGGATTTTTTTAACTACAAAGCTTGCGTAAATATTGCCGGGAGGTGAAATCCATTTCCTCCCTCGGCGTCCGTGTCCGGAAGTCTGCTCCTTCGCAAGAATCAGGGATGCATCCGCCAGTTCTGCGAAATTCGCAAGGGCGTACCGGTTCGTAGAAGCGACGTTGTCTAAATGAATTATTGGATTTTTATTGTTCGTACTTTACTCTGAGGTAATTGTAAACTCATTTTGTGCAATATGGGTGAGCCAATTGCAAAATTGGCGAAGGTAGGGCGCGTTCTCCGTAACGCGCCGCCTCAAAACGGACGGCTCGGAGAGCCATCCCTACCTTGGATTCGGCAATTTTGAAATTACCTCAGGTGTCTGGTGTCGGTGTTCAGGCAAGAAAAAAACATGCAGATTGTCTGCCATCTGGATTTCAATCCTTCCTGACACCTGAATACTGCCAATTGCAAATTTTTGCAATTGGCCTCAGCTCTTCTCCAGTCTTGAACGCAGGGCTTCGAGTTCTTTTTTCAAAGCATCGGGAAGCCTGTTGCCGAATTTTTCATAGTATTGGGAGATATCGGCGAGTTCTTTTTTCCATCCTTCGACATCGACTGAAAGAAGCTCTTTCATGTCGTTGCAGCAGATGTTGAGGCCGCTCGTATCCAGGTCTTCAAGCTTAGGCAGATTGCCGATAGGGGTCGGAACAGCTTTGATATTCGCCTCTATCCGATCGCAAATCCACTTGAGGACGCGGCTGTTGTCGCCGTAGCCCGGCCAGAGGAATTTGCCTTCGGCGTTTTTCCTGAACCAGTTTACGAAGAATATTTTCGGAAGACTGGCGCGGTCGGTGCGGTCTGTCATTGAGAGCCAGTGGGCAAGATAATCGCCCATGTGGTATCCGCAGAACGGAAGCATTGCAAACGGATCGCGGCGGAGGACGCCCGCTTTCCCGGTTGCGGCGCTTGTGGTTTCGGAACCTGCGGAAGATCCCATGAAAACACCGTGTTCCCAGCTGAACGCCTCGTTTACAAGGGGAATAGTGGACGGACGGCGTCCGCCTACGAGTATTGCGGAGATCGGAACGCCTTCCGATTTCTCCCAGTCCGGATCAATTACAGGGCACTGTGAAGCCGGAGCTGTGAAGCGGGAATTCGGATGGGCGGCTTTGCGCCCGCAGTCAGGTGTCCATTTCCCTCCCTCCCAGTCAATTGCTTTTGCGGGAGCCGGGACGCCCATGTCCTCCCACCAGACATCGCCTTCCGGTGTGAGCGCTACGTTTGTGAAGATTGTATTTTTAGTGATTGACATCATTGCGTTCGGATTGGATTTAATGGAAGTTCCCGGAGCCACTCCGAAGAATCCTGTCTCCGGATTGACGGCATAGAGTTTTCCGCCTTTGCCTATCCTCATCCAGGCTATGTCGTCGCCGAGGCATTTTACCGACCATCCCGGAACAGAGGGTTGCATCATTGCGAGGTTTGTTTTTCCGCATGCGCTCGGGAAGGCCGCAGTTATGTAATATTTCTTGCCTTTCGGCGAAGTCAGGGAGAGAATGAGCATGTGTTCGGCCATCCATCCCTCTTTTCTGGCGATGACTGAAGCTATGCGGAGAGCCAGGCATTTTTTGCCGAGCAGTGCGTTTCCTCCGTATCCGGAACCATACGACCATATTGAAGGTTCCCCGGTAAAGTGGACGATGTATTTTTTTGCGGGATCCGGTTCGCATGGCCATGGAACATCTTTCTCTCCGGATTTCAGAGGGGCTCCGACCGAGTGCATGCAGGGAATGAAATCCGTTCCGTCGCCCAGGACATCAAGGACTTTACTGCCGATGCGGGTCATTATTCTCATGTTGGCGACAACGTAGGCGGAGTCGGTTATTTCAATTCCTATTTTGGCGATGGGCGAATCAAGAGGGCCCATTGAAAAGGGAATCACGTACATTGTTCGCCCTTCCATGCAGCCGCTGAACATCCCCCTGAGTTTATTTTTCATCTCGACGGGATCAGCCCAGTTGTTTGTCGGACCTGCGTCCTCCTGTTTTGCGGAGCAGATGTACGTGCGGTCCTCGACGCGGGCGACATCGCTTGCATGGGAGCGCGCCAGATAAGAGCCGGGTCTCAGTTTTTCATTGAGTTTTGTAAAAGTGCCGTGTTTTACAAGTTCATCGCAGAGATGCCTGTATTCCTCCTCTGAACCGTCACACCAGTGTACGCGCAGAGGTTTGCAGAGCTTGACGGCATCTTCAACAAACGCCAGCAGACTTTTGTTTTTTGTGAGATTTGATATCATTAGCATACACCTCTTTCATATTTTCATAGTTCTAGTTCTGTATTTGTCTGGGTTGCGGGGAAAGCCCGAATTAGAGGCTCTTGCCTGTAATCTTTCTGTAGGCGTCAAGGTATTTGTCGCGGGTCTTCATGACTATGTTATCAGGAAGTTCGGGAGCCGGAGGAGTCTTGTCCCAGTTAAGACTTTCAAGATAGTCTCTGACAAACTGTTTGTCGAGGCTTGGCGGACTTCCGCCGATCTTATACTGTTCCGCAGGCCAGAAACGGCTTGAATCAGGTGTGAGCACTTCGTCAATAAGTATGAGATCATCGTTTAAAACGCCGAATTCGAATTTTGTGTCGGCAAGGATGATTCCTTTGGTTTTCGCATAATCGGCGGCGGTGCTGTATACCTTTAAGGAAAGCGCTTTTGCCTTATCCGCGAATTCGGCACCGACTGTTTCCCTCGCTTTTTCAATGCTGATATTTTCATCGTGCGTCCCGAGTTCGGCCTTTGTTGACGGCGTGAAAAGGTCTTCATCGAGTTTTTCGGCCTGCCTGTATCCCTTTCTGAGAGGTATGCCGCATACGGCTCCGGTTTTCTGGTAATCCTTCCAGCCGCTTCCGGTTATGTAACCGCGTACAATGCACTCGATTGCCAGGGGTTTTGCCTTCTTGACGAGCATTGAACGCCCGTCCAGATCCTTGGAATATTTCCTGAGTTTGTCGGGATATTTTGAAACATCCGCAGTGATAAGGTGGTTTGGCATCCATTTCATGAGGTCAAACCAGAAAAGAGAAAGTCCGGTGAGAACCCTGCCTTTGCCGGGAATGCCGTTAGGCATTACGACATCAAAAGCGCTGATGCGGTCGCTGGCGACGAAAAGAAGGGAGTCTCCCATGTCGTAAATGTCGCGGACTTTTCCGCGACGCGGCTGCGGAACCCCTTCCATTTCAGTCTGAAGAAGCGCTTTGTTCCTGTCGTACTTCATATAAAAAACTACCTGAAGTTTTTATTACGCTTCTATGGAAGTGATCTTAACCCTGGTCAGTTCTGAACGGTGGCCTTTTGTTTTCCTGTAGCCTTTGCGGCGTTTGATTTTGAAGGCGATAAGTTTGGGGCCGCGGAAATGCTTGATGATTTCGCCGGTGACTTTTACGCCTTTTACGGTCGGTGTGCCGAGCTGTATGTCTTTGCCTTCACCTGCGGCGAGTACTTCCTTGAATGTAACAGTTTCGCCTTCTTTTCCGGTCATGAGGTCAACATCAATGATATCATTTTTATTGACTCTGTACTGTCTTCCGCTTGTCGCAATTATAGCATACATTTTCAGGTCTCCTGTTGTTTTTCAGTTTTGTAAAATATGATCAGCCAAGGGAATGCGTTTCATATGCAATACACAGCTCCCCCCAGAGAAAAGTCGGTTAATATATCGCTTATCCATATTCTTGCAACATATCCCCCGATATTTTATGAAAATTTGAATATTTTCTTAAAAACCTTTGTGTCTCGTCCGGTTTGCGTTAAATTTCAATTGAATATAAACGAAACCTATAATTTATGGAAACAGAAAGGCAGAAACCATGGTAACAGCAATCGTCCTGATCAATGTTCAGCGTCCGAAACTCAAAGAGGTGACTGAGAGCGTCCTGAATATAAAGGGAGTGACAGAAGTTTATACTGTCGCAGGCGAATATGACCTTGCAGCAGTTGTCCGCGTCAAAGACAGCAAACAGCTTTCCGAAATCATTGTTGACAAGATGCCCCATCAGATTGACGGCATTACGCACACAAAAACCCTTATAGCTCTCGATGTCGAATCGAAGATAGACCTTGCGAAGGCTTTCAAGGTCAAATAATATCGAGTCTGACCGTCTTTCCGGCGGGAACGTCTACAATTCTGTTGTCCGCTTTAATGCTGACCGTGATTGCGCTTGGATTGAAGGCGGTCTCCAGGTTTGCGGCGATGACAACACGGTTTCTTGCGGCCTCATAGTCGAACAGTTCTATATTGGTGCAATACCAGACATCCGGTTTGCCGGAAAGCGGTTTGAATATGCGTTCCAGATCCGCCCAGTCGCAGCCTTTACGTTCGAATTCGTAGGTATGCCCCCAGATGTAGAAGACACCCGAATAGTTTTTATTGCTGTAGAGCTTTTCGAAATTTTCATTCACAGGACAGGGATTTTTGGAATACATGTGAGCTGTTGATGCCCAGGCAAGCGGTTCAGCAGGAGGAAAACAGCGGGGGTTGTTTTCAACTGTCCTTGAATAAACTATCCCTGTCTGACGCAGGACATTTATCACTTTTTCATCATATGCCCCGTTGGGATACGCCATTCCGCGGACAGGATATCCGACAAGGTCTTCCAAGGCTTTTCGGTCTTCAATGACTTCCATGGCAATCTGCGTTGCGTCAAGTTTCGTCAGGCTCGGGTGTGTTACAGTATGGACGGCGACCTCGTGTCCCTTGTAAAGCTCCGCGACTTCGCATGCGTCTATATGACCTGAAGATTCCGTTGACGGCCTGCCGGTTCGGAGAAGCAGTCCGGAATTTAAATTGAATGTTCCCTTCAGCCCCCAGTCGTTGAACGCTTTTACGACGCGGCGGTCCTGTACAACCGCATCATCGAAACTTGTAGTTACGGCAATTCTTTTTTCATACGGGAAAGGCGGTATTTCCACCCTTGCAGGAACACTTTTCTGGCTCATGATTCCATCCTCTCATATTTTTAAGATTCACCTTGGACTTTCAAAAATCTTCCGTAGCGGGTTCTTAGAAGAATAAACGGAGCGGGGGCTTGCCGCCAGGCAGATAATCCGGCATCAGATCGGCAAGGATATTCCAGGATGCGAACTTGTCGGCATAAAGCGCTTCACCGGTTTCGCCGTGGAAATTTTCCCGCATATAACCCAGTTGATCCAAACTCATGCTGATGACTTTGAACGTATCATCCGCCAGTGTTGCCGCCTCAGCTTCGAAACCGTAATGCAGCAGGGCATGGAAGACAAACCAATTGAGTGGAATCCATACTGGCCCTTGCCAGTTGGAGTTGGTCAGGCGGCGGTGATCTCCGAATCGCGGCGGATTTCCCCAGCGGGCGTTGTTATAGTATTCACTGGAACGCGATAAACTGCGGATGCCGTACGGGCTGCGGAAGTGTTCCGGGTTTAGCACATAGTTTTTTATCATCCGCTGAGCCTGTTCCGGTTCGGCAATCTGCGCGAACAGGGGAATCAGCGACGGACAGCTCAGATAAGCATATTTACCGACATCGGAACTCAGATTGCCATCACCCCAGGCGACACGGGTTTTGCCGATGCACAGATCATAAGCGGCATAAGTTCCATGCTGCTCGTCCCAAAGCGTATCGTTGATGGACTGTTTCATCTTTCCCGCCTGAGAGATATAACCATGTTGCGCTGCCGCATCGTGCAGCATTTCGGCAAGTTTGGCCATACTGCGCAATTCCAGGTAGAGCCAGGCGTTGAGATCCGGCGAGATGATGGTATCGGGAGGGAATACTGTTGACGTGATTTCGTTGTCAAAACCGGACATATACGGATATCGCCAGCGGCATAATCCGAATGGAGCCGCATGGTTTTCCAGCCAGTATGCCAGATAACGTTTCAATTTTGGAAATACTTCTCCCGCCCACACCGCATCGCCGGTCAAAGTACTGTAGATGGCGACGTTCTGCGCCAGAAACGGCTGGGCATGGAAATCGCTGATCGAACCGTTGCCGCCGTCAGCCGCACTCATTACACACGGGACATAACCGGTTGAAGTCTGAAACGACAACATGTTATCAACGAAATAACGCATCTGCTCCGGTTCTCCGCCGGCGGCGAAACGCAACGCCATATGGTGATTATCCCAGCTGAAAATATGGCCGCCATAATGCTGCCCGTAGGTAACCGTCAGATACGGATATCGGAAATGTCCCTCCGCCTCATGTTTAAGCAGCGGCATAATCTTTGTAATATGATCGTGGGCGGCCTGAAATGCCTTCGAATCCATTTGATTTTGTCCTTTATTGTAGAGCCAATTGCAAAATTGGCGAAGGTAGGGCGCGTTCTCCGTAACGCGCCGCCTCAAAACGGACGGCTCGGAGAGCCATCCCTACCTTGGATTCGACAATTTTGCAATTACCTCGTTAATTTAACAGAAAAACAATTCGATTACAGCCCTTGCGCGCTTACTAATGTCTCGAAATGGAATGGAGTTTCAAAAATAACGGGGGGCGGACTTTCCAGTCCGCCTCGCGGGTTGGTTTCAATAGGTTATACAAATTAGGCGGCCAAAGGGCCGCAACTTTTAATACCAAAATAAATTCCAAACTTCAAACTCCAAGTACCAAACAATATTCAAAATAGAAAATTCCAAATTTCAAACAGATTCATAAAACAAAG
>JBAYFV010000013.1:0-25009 GCA_041666985.1 Victivallales bacterium | reverse complement strand
TCTACATCCATCCCGGCAGCGGAAGCCCGAAAAAAAACTATTCTCCGGAGTTCTACCTGAAAGTTGCGAAGTTCGCAGAAATGCATTTCAAAAGGGATGTGAAATTCATTCTGGGGCCGGTTGAAATGGAAAAGGGGTTCGCAAAGTCCTTCCCTGCCGGCAAGACAGTTATTCCCGAAAACGCTTCGGCTCTTGCCGACATTCTAAGCGGAGCATTCCTTTATATTGGAAATGATTCCGGGGCAAGTCACCTCTCCGGTGTTCTTGGAACGACTACAGTCTCCCTTTACAGGAATACAGATCCTGAAATATGGGGAGTTATCGGAAGAAAAGTAAAGTGCATTGAGGAAGCCGATGAGAATGTGCTTTCAGAAAAATTAGCAAAATTTTTCTTTTCAGGGAACATTTCTTGAGTTAACATGTCAAATTATGGGTTCATATCAAAATGGAGTTTCCAGTATGATAAAAGTTGAAAATGTTTACAAATGGTTTGGCAGCAAACTTGCCGTTGAGGATGTTTCATTTGAAGTCTCACGAGGGGAAATACTCGGATTCATCGGCCCGAACGGCGCCGGAAAATCCACTACGATGAGGATAATAACCGGATTTATCCCCGCATCCAAAGGAAAAGTGTCCGTCGGCGGATTCGACATTGACAATGAACCTGTCAAGGCAAAATCACTTATGGGTTATCTCCCCGAGAACGCACCGCTTTACGCAAACATGACCGTTTACGGCTTCCTGAATTTTGCCGCTGAAATACGCGGATTCCACGGCGCGGCGAAAAAGAAAAAAATCGAGGGTGCAATATCCACGTGCTTCCTGGATCCGGTGCGCCACCAGTCGGTTGACACCCTTTCAAAAGGCTACCGCCACCGCACATGCCTCGCCCAATCGATCATCCACGATCCTGAAGTCCTTATCCTTGATGAACCCACGGACGGGCTTGACCCCAACCAGAAGCGCGAAATCCGCAATCTTATCAAGTCTATGAGCCGGAACAAGGTCATAATACTTTCAACGCATATCCTGGAAGAAGTCGAGGCTGTCTGTTCAAGGGTTCTGATAATTGACAGGGGCAGGAAAATATTCGACGGCACTTCGTCCGAGATGAAGATGAAATCGGAGAATGCCGGAGCTCTGACACTTGAGTTTTCCGGCGGGAGTGCGGCTGAAATAGCCGAAAGGCTCAGGCTGGTTGACGGCGTGGCCGGGTCGGAGGCGGGCGACAGTTCAAACGAGAATGTGACTGTAAAAGTGACGCCTTCAAAACAGGCAGACAGGTGCGAAGTTCGCAGAAAAATATACGAGGTTGTAAAAAACCAGGGCTGGAACCTGTCGCAGATGAAAGTTGAAGAGGGAAGGCTTGACGAGGTGTTCTACGCCATGACGAAGAATGATGCGGCATAGGCACCGACGACCAACGACTTTAAAACGGAGGATTTATGGGTTTATCAAATATTGCAGCGATAGTGAAAAGGGAGCTGTATGGCTACTTCAACTCTCCAGTGGCTTATGTTTTCATAGTGATATTTCTCGGACTGACCGGTTTTTTCACGTTTATGATGAGCAATTTTTTTGAAATGGACGAGGCTTCGCTGTCCGGTTTTTTCCAGTGGCATCCGTGGCTTTACCTTTTTCTTGTCCCCGCAGCCGGAATGCATCTCTGGTCGGACGAGAGAAGGCTCGGAACCCTTGAACTTCTCTTCACAATGCCTGTAACCTGCAGTCAGGCCATAGTCGGAAAATTCACGGCGGCATGGCTTTTTCTCGGACTCGCCCTGCTCCTGACTTTCCCGATAGTCATGACAGTGGCTTATCTCGGCAACCCGGACTACGGGGTGATTGTCTGCGGATATGTCGGAAGTTTTCTTCTTGCCGGCTCGTATCTTGCGATTGCGGGGATGACTTCCGCAATAACCAGGAGCCAGGTGGTCAGCTTCATAATTTCCGTGGTAATATGCCTTTTCCTGATACTCGCGGGATGGCCTCCGGTGACGGACATGCTCGTGAACTGGGCTCCCGCCGAGCTTGTGGACGCAGTGTCGGCATTCAGCGTCATGCCACATTTTGCGAACATCCAGAGGGGTGTTTTTGATCTGCGGGATATCGTCTACTTCGCCTCGGTAATTGTTTTTTCGCTTTTCACAACAGGCATAATTCTCAAGAATCATGCCGCTGGCTGACGGAGTAAAGAATTCAGGAGTCAGGATATATGAATGTAATGACTAAGTCCAAAGCAAACACATTAAACAAAGAAAGCAAAAGAACAGCCCTTGCGGGCTTAACTGCGAACAATTCCTAATTCGTTTGTAGTCAATGCCGTAAGGCATGTTCTTGGATTATTTATTTTTACTGTGAAATAAAGACTCTAAAAAAACATAGGATTGACAATATGAACAGAAGAAGCTCAAAAATACTATATTCGGCGATAGGGATTTTCGCATTGTTCCTGATATTCGCGGCATTTAATTTCATCGCCTCAAAACTCAATGTGCGAGGAGATCTGACCGAAGAAAAACTTTACACGGTCTCCGACAGCACACGCAAGGTTCTGAAGAAGCTCGACACTCCTGTGACGCTAAAATTCTATTACACAAAATCATCGAACATGCCGGTTTTCCTTAAAACCTATGCGTCCAGAATCCTAGATCTCATGAAAGAATACAAACAGGTGGGCGGCAACAACATCATCATTGAAAAATACGATCCGGTTCCCGATTCGGACGCCGAGGATTCCGCAGTCATGGACGGAATCGCCGGCCAGCAGCTGAACACCGGAGATAAAATATATCTCGGACTTGCGATACAGATCCTGGATCAGACCGTTTCACTTCCGTTTCTCTCACCGGAACGCGAACAGCTTCTGGAATATGACATGACAAGGGCGATCACACAGGTCTCAAAAACAAACAAAAGCGTAATAGGCGTCATGAGCGCCCTTCCCGTCATGGGACAGAAACCCAACGCCATGATGATGCAGGCCGGGAATTTCAACTCTCTTCCGCCGTGGCTGGTTTTCAAGGAACTCAAGAATGACTATCAGGTGCGCGAGATTCCGTTGGCCTCTGAGACAATTGATCCGGCAATTGACCTCCTGATAATCGTTCATCCGGCGGGAATCACCGACAAGACACAGTTTGCAGTTGACCAGTACATCCTCAATGGGGGCAAAGTCCTGGCATTTCTTGATCCCAGCTCATTTTACGCCTCCGCCTCCTCCAAGAACAGCAAGTCATCTCCTCCGATGCTCAGTTCCAACCTTGATAAACTTCTAAAAGCCTGGGGCATCTCCTATGCCCCGGAAATGGTGGTCTCGGACATGACCTACGGAAGAAGAATGGTCAGTCCGGAAAAGAGAATTACATTCCCCACCGTTCTTGACATACTTCCCGAAGGCCTTAACAAGGAAGAGGTTTTCACATCGCAACTTACCGGGATCACCGAGGTTTTCGGCGGCGCATTCAGCGGAAAGCCGACTGACGGCATCAAGGAGACAATACTGGCAAACACCACGCTCGATTCACATCTTATGAATTCATATCTGGCAGGCAATCCGGATATGGCCGTAAAGGAATTCAAACCTGACAACAAGAAATATTCCCTCGCAGTCAGACTTTCCGGAAAATTCAAAACCGCATTCCCGGAAGGGAAACCCGACGCAAAAGCGGACAACAAGACCGAACCGGATAAAGAGTTCCTGAAGGAATCCCAAAAAGAGAATACGGTGATTCTGATAGGTGACTCGGACATGCTTTACGATGAATTATGCGTAAAGGTCAATACCGTACTGGGACAGACCTTTTTGACCCCCCTGAACGACAACATGACTTTCTTCCAGAATATTGTCGGATATATGACCGGCGACAGCGACCTCATAGGGATAAGATCCCGGAAAGTCACAGGCCGGCCATTTACTGTTGTGAAAAAGATACAGTCACAGGCTGAACAGAAGTACAAGAACAAAATAGTTGAACTTGAAAACGATCTCGTCAAAGCGCAGGAGCTCCTGGGAAAACTTCAGGAGCAGAAATCGAAGAACCAGAAATTAATCATTTCTCCCGCACAGAAAGAGGAGATTAAAAATTACAGGCAGAAAGAGGCAAACGTAAAAAAAGAACTGAAAATCCTCCGCAAGGAACTCAGACAGGATATTGATTCCCTCCAGAACAGGCTCAAATGGATTAATATCGCGTTGATGCCTTCGATTGTCATTCTTTTCGGCCTGGGTTTCGCAATATACAAAAAGGGAAGGAGACTGAAATGAATAAAAAACAGCTTCTAATGTCGGTCGTGGTTCTCGCCGCTCTCTGTCTCATAGTCTCCAACCTGCTGAAAAAAGACAGTTCATCCTGGAACAGCGGCAAATACAGTGCGGGAGGCGAAAATCTCTTCGCCAATCTCGATGTGAATAAAACAGACAAACTGACAGTCTCGAGCGGAACCGAACTCTCAAGCATTGTCAGAAATGAAAACGGATGGACAATAGGTGAAAAAAACAGCTATCCGGCAGACTTCCGGAAAATCGCCTCTTTCCTGGGCGCACTTGCAGAAGTCAAGTCCGTGCAGAATGTGAAAGCCGGCAAATCCCAGCTTGAAAAACTCGGTCTTGGCGACGGCGACAGGGAAAAAGGCAACGCAGTTCTTGTTGAATTGTCCGAAGAGTCAGGAAAGAAGACAAACTCGATTCTTCTCGGGAAAATGCATTTCAAAAAGGAGGAGAATCCCAATCCGTTTTTCGGAAGCGGTCCGGACGGCAGATATGTCATGCTTCTTGACGGCAAATTCCAGCCGAAGCTCATCAGCCTGACTTTCGATGATATTGGAAGCTCCCCTGTTTCCTGGGCCGATAAATCATTTGTTGAAATAGACAAGATAAAGTCCATAGACGTTCGGAAAAAAACGGCGGATGAAGGCTGGAAGCTCGTGAAAAATACGGAAAATGAAACGTTCAGCCTTTCCGATTTGAAAGAGGGAGAAGAACTGGATCCGGGCAAAATCGCACCCCTGGCAAGCTTTCTGAGAAACGCCTCCTTCCAGGATGTCGGCTCCCTGCCTGCGAATTTCGCAGGAGACACCGCAGCAATAGAGACATTTGACGGATTTAAATATGAAATAACATTTGCCCCACAGGAAAAAGATCAATATTCCGTCAACATAAAAACCACTGCGGACATCCCTTCCCGGAGGGAAGCCGTTAAAGATGAAAAGCCGGAGGACAAGGAGAAGCTTGACAGGGAATTCAAAGCGAAAACTGACATTATGAAAGAGAAGCTTGAACGGGAAACCGCCATCGGCAAATGGGTTTATGTCCTGAGAAAGAACTACATTGACACTCTTCTTAAAACCAAAAAAGAGCTTATGAAGGAAAAGAAGGCGGAGACTGCGCCTGCGGTTCCGGATCCGGCAACAGTTCCCGCTACTGATTCAAAGTAGCACAGGCATTCCTGCCTGTGGAGTCAATTTACCTTACCGACATATGTATATTTTTTTCTGAAAAACAATGAAATTATTTTTCAGAAAAACTGTAGATATCGGCATATTCAAGTTCATCGCGGATGCCGAACCGCGAGAGGGTGAAATCATATTTCACCGGATCTCCGGGATTTATTTCCGCGAACTTAGCAGTTATTTCAAGAACGGATTTCAGGTTGGCCTGTTTTCTCACCGTAAACCCCGCCTCCCTGCAGATGTTCCACATGTGGACATCAAGGGGGATCAGAAGCTTGGATTCCGGAATGTGTTTCCAGCCGCCGGGATCGACATCGTCCTCCCTGACCATCCAGCGAAGATAAAGATTAAGCCTTTTGCATGCGCTGCCCCTGTCCGGAGACGGCAGGAGAAAATTTTCCCCTCTGTTGAATTCCGAACTCAGATTTCTTACAAAACTTCTCAATGCCGGAATTATATCGGTGTCGCTTTTTCTCATTCCGGACATGAAACATTTTTCGAGTGAACCGTATTTCCCGATTGCGAATTTCGCAGACAACAGCATGTCTGAAAGATCTTTTCCGGCGGTGAAACGATGTTTGAAACCGGAGAATGCGGCACTTATCCCGTTCCTGTCGGAATTCATGAGGAAATCGTACGGGGAGCCAGTCTTATCAAGGACTTTTGAGACGCTTTTCAGTATCTGCTTCACGTTTCCATAGGCAAGCGAAGAAGCAATAAGACCCGCAATCTCCCTGTCCCTGGCATTTTCATACCGATAAAGGAATTCGAGAGGATCCGGATGGACAAAATCCCTCCTATTGTATTTCAAATAAAGGGAGTCGAGATGTTTCCGTGTCAGCTTGATTCGTAAAATCACTCCACTTTGGAGAAAGAATCCTTGCCGACTCCGCATTCGGGACATACCCAGTCGTCGGGCAGATCCTCGAAAGAAGTTCCGGGAGCTATTCCGTGTTCCGTGTCGCCCTTTGCGGGATCATAGATCCATCCGCACGCATCGCATACATACTTGTCCATGAAAACCTCCGTTTTTAGAATTTAGAATTTAGAATTTAGAAATTAGGAATTAGAAATTAGGAATTAGAATTTATAAAGTGGAAAACATAAGCGTTTTCTTACTGTTTAATTTTTGCCAGCAGGGTTGTTCCGACGAGTTTTCCCAGCTCGAGACATGACTTCAAGTCGGCTTCCGTCGGGACATATTTAACTTTTACGCCCTCACCTATCATCTCAACATTCATTGATTTGAGATAGTCGTTGAGCTGCGCTGCCGATTCTCCGCTCCAGCCGTAAGAACCGAAAGATGCGCCAATCATGTTTATGGGCCGCAGCCCCTTGATGTAAGTCAACACATCGGCAATTGTCGGAAAAAGGTTGTTGTTCAGGGTCGGTGAACCTGCGATTATCGCGCCGGATTTGAGCACTTCAGTCGCCACATCGCTCCGATGACTTGCGCCCATCCGCAGGATTTTATATTCAACCCCGGATTCCATGAGGCCTTCTCCGACGGCTTTCGCCATGATTGCAGTACTGTTCCACATCGTGTCATAGACAATTACTGCCCGTGATACGGGTTTGTGTTCCGACCATTCCCTGTAAAGATCCATGATTTTCCCGATATTTGAACGCCAGAGCGGGCCATGATCCGTGGCGACAATCTTGACGGGAAGATGCATGGCGCGGACAGATTCCAGAAGCTTTACTATCAGATTTGAATAAGGCATCAGAATGTTGGCAAAATACTTCTCCGCCTCCTCCTCAATAATCTCCCGGCTGTTCTGATCGTCAAACATTTTATCAACCGCAAGATGCATTCCGAAGGCGTCCTGCGAAAAAAGGATCTGCTCCTCCTTCAGATAGCTGAACATGCTGTCGGGCCAGTGCAGCATTCTAGTCTCAATGAAGCTGATGTTCATATTGCCGAGGGAAAGGTTTTCCCCGTTTTTGACCGGGGTTATCCTGGAACCTATCCCGAAATGGGACTCAAGCGCCTTCTGCCCCATGACTGAGGCGAAAACCTTCTCCGGCTTTACAATCTCAATCATTTCCGGGAGGCATCCCGAATGATCCATTTCGGAATGGTTTGAAATCACATAGTCAATTTTCCCGGGGTCGACAACGGATGATATTCTAGAAAGAAGCTCATCCTTAAACGGGGCTTTGACAGTATCAACCAGGGTTATCTTGTCGGCCATTATCAGGTAGGCATTGTAAGTCGTCCCCCTGCCCGTCTGGTAACCGTGGAAGTCACGGACAGTCCAGTCAACCGCGCCGACCCAGTAGACATTGTCGCTTATTTTTATCGCTTTGCAGATGCTGTTCATTTTCACACTGCCGTCAATAATCCATTCATATTTATTATTCTTTTACGGCGCCGGAACTCCGGGTGCCTTCATTCCGCCGGGAATGACAGGGAACAAAAAGACCCTCTTGGCTCTCTCCCTGTCAAGCATCAGCAGAGTTTCCTTTGAATTTGCGGCAAGCTTGAGATCGTTTATTATCTCATTGGCGTTGGCCTCCTCTTCGACCTGTTCGCCGATGTACCACTGCATGAAATTCCTTGTGGCAAAATCCTTCTCGCGTTCCGCGAGGGCGGCCATGTCGTTTATCCTGGAAGTCACAATGCATTCATGCTCCAGCGTGTTTTCGAAAACCGCGAGCACTGATTTCCATTCGGTCTTCGGCTGCGCAATCGCCTTCAGGGAGACTTTGCCGCCGCGGTCGATTATGAAATTATAGAATCCCATTGCGTGAACGCCCTCCTCCTGCGCCTGGATCTGCATCCAGTTGGCGAAACCGTTAAGGCCCTGGAACCTGAGATGAGCCTGCATCGCCATATAAATATACGCGGAATAAAACTCGAAATTAAGCTGATCGTTCAACGCCGCTTCAATTTTTTTCGTTATCATGATTATTACCCCCTCCATAATCCGTGCAGATTGCAATACGCGCGGATGATAAGTTTTCCAGTGTCCGGAACATAGAATTCGGCTTCGGGAGCCTGTCCGGGCTTGAGGTATTTACGATTGACATAGTCTCCGTTAATCACTTCGATCCACTGGATGTAATGTTTTTCCTCCATCGGATGAGCAACGGAGCCCACAACAATTTTTACGCCGGATTTCACCTTCTGCAATACGGGAATGTGTTTTTCCTTTGCGGCGTCAACGCTGTTTTCCCTGAGAACCTGTACGGGTTCCCCGCAGCAGGTGATGTCAACGCAGTCACCGTCGGTAAGAACTTCAAAGGTCAGGCCTTTGCAGCACTTAAGCACTTCTAGTCTTTTAGCCATCGTGTAACCCTCCTGGTATCTATTGGAAATACTTTATACGTTTTAAAACTACCCTGTCAAGAGTGAATTTTCAAGATATCACCAGTTCTGCCTTTGAATTTCAAAGTACGCCTGGGGATGCTGGCAGGCGGGGCATTTCTTCAGCGCCTCAGGCCCTTCATGTATATACCCGCATTTCCTGCACTGCCATTTCACTTTGCCATCCTTTTTGAAAACCGTTCCCTCCCTGAGATTCTTCAGGATTGCACTGTATCTCTCGTCATGTCCTTTTTCAGCATTGGAAATCATCCTGAACTGGATTGCAACTTCCTTGAATCCCTCATCCTCCGCGACTTTCGCAAACGAAGGATAGAGGTTTGACCATTCATGGTGTTCGCCGGCGGCGGCGGCGGCGAGGTTCTGTTCAGTGCCGCCAATAATTCCCGCCGGATATGTGGCCGTTATCTCCAGGTCTCCGCCCTCCAGGAATTTAAAATAATTCTTCGCGTGTATTCTCTCCTGTTCGGCAGTCTCCCCGAAAATGGCGGCGATCTGCTCATACCCCTCCTTTGCGGCAACCCCTGCGAAATACGCATAGCGGTTTCTCGCCTGAGATTCACCTGCAAAAGCCTTTAGAAGATTTTTTTCCGTCTGCGACCCCTTGATGCTCTTTGCCATTTTACAGCCTCCTTGTTTAATGTTTTCCCATATTCATTCTGAAAACTCCGATCCGGAAATTCCGTCACCTGCACTTGCCGCACAGGCCCGTGAATACGATGTTGAAATTATCTATATTCATGTTGAGCCCTTTAATTTTGTCAAGCGATTTGGCAAGGGATTCCGAACCTTCCGGAACGAAGTCTACAAACCCGCCGCACTTTGAACATTTCAAGTGATAATGCACGCTTGTATCGCCGTCGAACCTGTTCCGGGCCCCGCTTGTTTCCAGTTTCGCAATCATTCCCAGGCTGGACAGCACTTCAAGATTCCTGTATACTGACGCAACACTTATTTTGGGAGTTTTTTTTCTCAGCAGTTCATAAAACTGATCAGCGGTAGGATGCGTTTTAAGCTTCTTAAGCTCTTCGATGATCGTTTTTCTCTGAGTTGTAAGAACCATTTGAAAATCTCCACAAAATAAGAATGATTCTTATTTTATAGGCTCCCGGGCTTTTTGCAAGAAGTTTTTCCAAGAATTTGAATTTTATTTTTTTTAACAGTTATTACATCACATGAAAAAATCTATCATTGAGGCAAAAACTGCGAAGTTCGCAAACTGGGGGGAATGGTTCCCGTCTTTCGGGGTGGAACTCATTGTTTTTTCACTGATCTTCCTTTTTGCGATATTCGCAATAACGCCGGACGACATTCCGGCCGGAAAATATCTGGGCTGCTACTTCAGGAAAATCACCGGTCTGGACTGCCCCGGCTGCGGACTCACAAGGGGATTCATCGCCCTCTGCCACGGGAATTTCGCGGAGGCGTTCAGAGTCAACGCCCTGACCTATCTTGTCGCACCTTTTTTCGCCTACAGGCTCGCAAGATCCATGTCGGCCACAATCTTCAGGAAATATATTGATATCTATCTGCCAGCCCAGGCAGTCATCGGAATAATTCTGATTGGGTTCATTTATGTCTTCGGACGGATTGTCCTCCAAGCAGGTACTAAGTATCATTGGTTTTAATCCTGCTTTATTTCAGGACATTTTCTGTTTTCAAACCCCATATGAAACTGCATATCTGAAGCCAAAGAGACCAAACAATAGAGCCAATTTCAAAATTGACGAATTCAAGGTAGGGATGGCTCTCCGAGCCGTCCGTTCTGAGGCGGCGGTTTCGGAGAAACCGCCCTACCTTCGTCAATTTTGAAATTACCTCAATAAGCAATTTATAAAATGGGCGTAATTTTTATATCGGAGATGATGTTGAGACAGCAATAAGAGAAAAAGAAGAAAGATGACATAGCGCTTGGAAATCGCATTGAATATAGTATATTTTTTTAGAGTGTATCAACAATAAATAAAGTTGCCAACCGTTCTAGAAACAGGTATACCGTGCCGAAAGAAATAAAACCATCCTTATATGGAATAACCCATTCAAATCGGGATTTCTCAGACCAATATTATTGGGGCAAGAACCAATTCAATTCTTCTTTTCCGATAGCGCTCGCTTGCTTCATGCGCGATAACAACATGAAAGCAGTCTACCTTCGCAAAGGCAAAAATGAAAATATCTTTCACGACGAGCTCCCAATAGAAGATTTATTTGGTTCAAGACTTCCCAATAACAAACTTTATTTTTCATTTGAATCTCGTTATGAGCCATATCGAAAATTTGTTCATGACGAGCTTGAGACTATTGACTTGGTGGTTAAAAACGCCAAATCTAATTCCCAAATTCATCCTGTTGAAATAAAACTTACAACCCTGCCGGACAACACTACTGAAGGATTGGCTGAAGACAAAACGGTTGCGAAATAGTAATACGATCTCCAACAATGCGTTATATGGCACTATCGATGGCTATGACACTTCAGAAAAGATTTAAGGCTATACGTGATATTTTCGAGCCATCATGCTTGAGGATTCGCAACTGGGATAATCCGGATGAGATAAAGAACAAACTGCCCAGCATACTGAAAGCGCTGGAACACTTTATTTCTGAATATCGCAAATACGAAAAGCCGTTCTTAATGCAGCCAATCTGGAAAACAGTAGGCAAATCTCCAAATCTTGCTGATAATTGTCTTGATATATTCGTTTGGAGCGATTTTGCGCTCACTCAACTTTTTATGGATTCAGCTTTAGAAAATGAGTCTGCAAAGATAAGCCGACAACAGAGAGCAGCAGTCCGCCTTGCACGTTTTCTTTTTGAGGTATCGCGCTCGGGCAAGGTTTATCAAGAACCAATTTATGATGGAATGAGTCTCGGGAATCAAACTGACAAGGAGTTTGCTATTTCTGGAAATAAGACGCACAAATATATGCAATGCGATAGATTAACAAAGCCAATTATACACAAGAGTCAAATAAGGAAAATTATTCTTGGCGGCGGTCAGAAATGGTTAAGCCCTGAACGGAGGTTTGACGCAATAATTTACTTCTCTACAGATTTGTTCAATGATTAAGGTGTGCATTATGAAACTAAAGACGATAGATTTATTCTCTGGCGGTGGTGGTCTTTCGCTGGGATTCAAAAACGCTGGTTTTAAGATAGCTGCTGCATTTGATAATTGGGATCCGGCAATCGCTTTGTATAAGCAGAATTTCAAGGATCACCCAATACTGAAATGTGATCTTGCAGACCTTAATGCATTTAAAGAAGTCTCAAACTATGCCCCGGATATAATTATCGGCGGTCCGCCATGTCAAGATTTTTCTTCAGCCGGAAAAAGAGACGAAAGCCTTGGACGCGCGGACTTGACAGTAGCGTATGCTAATATAATTTCAAAAATAAGACCATCTTTCTTTTTGATGGAAAATGTTGAGCGTGCATATAAAAGCAAAGCCTTCGCTCAGGCAAAATCAATTTTCAAGAAAGAGGGATACGGTCTAACTATTAAAATACTCGATGCAAGCTTTTGTGGAGTTCCGCAACTTCGTAAAAGACTATTTGTTATCGGCGAACTTAATGGCGATGATGGCTTTCTTGACGCATCGCTGGACCATCATTTAGCCAGTAAGCCGATGACTTTGCGTGACTATTTTGGCAATTCTTTAGGGATAGAGCATTATTATCGTCATCCTCGGAGCTATGCAAGGAGAGGCGTGTTTAGCATTGACGAACCAAGCTCAACTGTTCGCGGCGTAAATCGTCCAGTACCTACTGGCTATCCAGGTCATTCCGGTGACACATGCCCAATAACTTACAACATTCGTCCTTTAACTACAAAAGAACGGAGCATGGTTCAAACATTTCCAGAATATTTTAAATTAGAAGGATCTAAGACTGAACTAGAGCAAATTATTGGAAATGCCGTTCCGGTAAAATTAGCGGAATATGTCGCAACTCGACTAAAAGAATATCTGTTTCTCAAAGGCATCATTTCCGAACTTGAGGTAAAGGAGCGTTCTATACAGTTTCCTTCTACTCCGAAATATCAGCGTCGACTTGCCACGTTACGTTCAATACATAAAGAATCTCAGAAAAATACGTCACCATTCTGGGCAAGTAATGAAAATGTTGCAATTCTAGGCAAATGACTAATAAATAAAGTGTTTGCTGTTTAGTGGATTCGTGCTTCGCAAGTAATAAATCATAAGATTTGGAAAAGATTCTCTTGACCAGAAGCAAAAAAAATATGTCTTTTATAGATGATCGGGTATCGAAATCTCTTTATAATCAAAATCTAACATGAAGATCCGGACGTGTTAACCGCCTTAACATGAGAACCAACACATGTTAATTCTTGGGCATATTACTAACATGTCTTGCCCTGAATGCGTTGAAAGTCCCTGTGCGTATGGCCTCCCGTATCCGCGCCATGAGCTTCTCGAAATAGATCATGTTATGGATTGAAAGGAGCCGGACGCCGAGAACCTCCCCCACGTTCATGAGATGGCGGACATAGGCCCTGGTGAAATTTGTGCAGGTATAGCAGTCGCACTCCGGATCAACCGGACTCATATCCTCGGCATATCTTCCGGCTTTTACCGGAATAGTGTCGCCGTTGGACATGAAGGCGTTTCCGTGGCGGGCAAGACGTGTGGGGATTACGCAGTCGAACATGTCTATTCCCCGCGCAATGCCCTCGATTATCTGATACGGATAGCCTACCCCCATCATATAATGCGCCTTGTCCTCTGGAAGCACGGGCATAACCCAGTCGAGACATTCTATCATCTGTTCTTCGGACTCCCCGACGCTCAGACCGCCGATTGCATAACCGTCGAATCCGATTTTCACGAGATCCTCTGCCGCCCTGATGCGGAGATCGCGATAAACCGAACCCTGTACAATCCCGAATATCTGCTGAGTTTCGTTCAACGGCTGTTCACGGGAGATCTGCGCCCATTTCGTTGTCAGCTCAAGGGATTCCACGGCGTTGTCGTAGGTACATGGATAAGGGGTGCACTCATCGAAAGCCATGACTATGTCCGAATCGAGAACCTTCTGAATCGCGATTGATTCAACGGGTCCGAGGAAAAAGCGGGAACCGTCAATATGAGATGCAAATTCGATTCCGTTCGGCGTGATTTTCCGCAGGGCCGACAAACTGAAAACCTGGAAACCGCCGCTGTCTGTGAGGATTGGCCGTTTCCAGTTGCAGAACTTATGAAGACCTCCGGCCTTTTTCATCACTTCCAGACCGGGACGCAGAAAAAGGTGATAAGTGTTCCCGAGTATTATTTCGATGCCCATCTGTTCAAGTTCGAGCGGCGTCATAGTTTTGACGGTTGCACGGGTTCCGACAGGCATGAAAACCGGGGTTTTGACATCGCCCCGCGAGGTTTTCAGGAGACCGCATCTGGCTTTGGTTTCAGGGCATTTCGCCGTTATCTCAAAATTCATTGATTCTCCACCACCAATCACTTAAGTTAGCAATTATGAATTTTCCGTGTGGCTGGTGTGTTTCGTGGTTAAAATTTCTTATTTTCTCTGTACGAACATCGTGTTGAGGAGTTCCTCGACTTCGTCGCCTTTTCCCAGAGCTGTTGCGATACTGGCCGCGAATTCGAAAGCTGCACCGGGACCTTTTCCGGTAACGATATTCCCATCTTTTTCAGTCAGTTTTCCGGTATGGTTACAACCTTTAAGATCGTTTTTCACAGAGGGGTGCGAAGTGACTGTCTTTCCCTCTATGACACCGGCGGCCTTCAAGGCTATCGGAGCGGCGCAGATTGCCGATACAACCCCTCCCCTGGCGTTTACTTTTTTGACAAGCGCCAACACTTCCGGACTGTCCCTGAGATTGGCGGCTCCGGGCATTCCGCCGGGAAGGAATACGGCATCAAATCTGGTTTCCTTGAGTTCCGAAAGAAGGCAGTCCGCCTGGACTTTGATTCCATGGGAACCGTTAACCGTCTTTGAAAGGCCGGCAATGATAACCTCGAATCCAAGTCTTCTGAACACATCTACGGGGACGACGGCCTCGATTTCCTCGAATCCGTCCGCGAGAATCACGGCGATTTTCTTTTCCATAGTTATTTTCCCTCCATGTTTCGGGAGAAAAGTAATTCCTCATGTTGAAATAACAAACATGTTAAAAAAATCCGTACCGGATTTTTCAATAGGACGCAAAATGTCCCAGTAGCCTTTATATACTTATTGCCGTGATTCCTTTTATTTTATTAATTTATTGATCCAGTATTGCCATCCAGTTGTAAACGGTTTAACTTGCAATACCGCATTCGTCGTTAAGTGACGGGGCGGAGCTTTGGGGGGATTATGAAATACCACGCGCACAGCAAGCCAGGAGAGCCAGCGGAGAACTGGCAGCCGCTAGAGGAACATCTCGCGAATGTCGCGGAAATGTCTGCGAAGTTCGCAGAGACTTTCCAGTCTGGCGATTGGGCGCACAACGCCTCATGGCTTCACGATCTTGGAAAAGCTCAGAGAATCGTTTGTTTTGTATCGAATTAGAGGATTATATGACTTACTACGCACGCAAAGACCAGACGCTTTCTGAACACATCGAAAACACGGCAAATCTTGCTAAAAAGTTTGCCAGTGTTTTTGGTTGCTCAAATACAGCCTATACAACCGGACTGTTACACGATTTTGGGAAATACACGCTGGCGTTTCAGGATTATCTGAATCGCAGTTTAAGGGGAGAAAAGGTAATACGAGGTGAAGTCATTCACGCCATGCAAGGGGCGAAATTTGCGGCAGAAGCGGTTAAGGATCCTGTAATTGCCGACATCATCGGCAATGTCATCGCAACTCATCATGGCGGCTTGTTTGACAATATCACGGACGGCAAAAGAACATTGACACTCAAAACCGACAAAAGCGAAGAAGAACTCCATTACAAGGAAGCTGTGAAAACGTTTAGCCCAAACATCAATGATGAGGGGATGAAAGCTGAAATTCTGAACATTTGCCGTATAAGCCAAACGAAGAGATTAAAAAACCCTTCCTTTATGCTGCATCTCATGACGAAGGTGCTGTATTCCTGTCTTGTGGATGCTGACCGTTGCGATGCGGCGGGAATAAAAACCAACGACATGCCACCGGACTGGACAAAGTTGATTCAGCAACTAGAAAACTATCTTGCATTATTTCCCAATACGAGCGCCCTCGAAAACATTCGCAAGCGCATTTCGGAACAATGCCAACAGGCAGGTAGGCGGCAACCTGGGATTTATACGTTGTCCGTCCCTACCGGCGGTGGAAAAACTTTGTCAAGTTTGCGTTTCGCTTTGGAACACGCCAAGGAGCATAACCTTAAACGCATCATTTACGTTATCCCTTATTTGTCGATTCTGGATCAAACAGCCGCCAAAATGCGCGAGGTCTTCTTGGATGACAGCGACGAATTGATTTTAGAACATCACTCCAACATCGAACCGCCTGAAGACGAAGAGGATGATGACCAATATCGTCTGCTGACTTCCCGTTGGGACAGCCCAATTATTTTGACCACTATGGTTCAGTTGTTAGAGACGATTTACAGCAATAAGGCGTCAAAACTCCGCAAGTTTCACAATATGTCTGAGGCGGTTCTGATTTTTGACGAAATCCAAGCTCTGCCGATGAAATGTGTCCATTTGTTCAACGGTGCGGCCAATTTCCTTCAGGCTTTCGGCAAATCAAGCATTCTGCTCTGCACCGCCACGCAGCCGAATCTTCACAAGACGGAACGCCCAGTACTGCTGTCTGACAAACCGGATATTGTCAGCATTGCGCCGGAAGAATTGGAAATCTTTGAGAGGGTTCGCATTCAAGATAAAACACAATCGGCAATGGATCACGAACAAATTGCGGCGTTGGTTAAAGCGCAAATTGATAAAGGCAAAAGCACGCTTGTCATTATGAACACAAAGGGCGATGCCCGTAATGTGTATGGACAGTGCAAGACTATTGAATGTGAGAAAGCGTTTTTGACAACCGACCTTTGCCCCGCTCACCGCTTGAAAATCCTTGATCGATTGCGACAAAACTTGGATCCAAAATCCAAACGCTTGACCCTCTGCGTCAGCACGCAACTCATAGAGGCAGGAGTAGACATATCGTTTGACTGCGTAATTCGTGCGGAAGCAGGCATGGACAGTATTATCCAGGCGGCAGGGCGCTGTAACCGCAACAAAGAAGATCCTATGCCGCAATCTGTGTTTGTTATCGACGTCCAAGATGAAAAGCTTTCACGTTTGCCTGAAATTAAAGACGGCAAGGATATTACAGCTAGAGTGTTCCGTGAAAGGCATGGAGACAATCTGCTGTGCGATAAAGTGATTGGACAGTTTTATGACTATTATTTCTATTCGCAGAAAGACAAAATGGATTACATCACCAAGGATGGCAAGACAACGATTTACAGCTTGCTTGACGATAATCCGTTGGGAACCGAGGCCTATAAAAGCCGCAACAATATGATCTACAGAGGCTTGTCTTGCGCTTTTCGAACGGCGGCGGAGGAGTTTTCTGTGATTGACGGTGCCCAGACCGGTATAGTCGTTCCTTATGGTGACGCTTTAAAACTCGTTGGTGCTTTTCAGGGCTGTTACAATCCGAAGGAAAAAATGCGTATCCTTAAACAGTTGCAGAAATATACGGTGTCTGTTTATTCTAATGTAATAAAGGAACTTGATCATATTGAACGGGCAGTTGAAAAAATTGATGATACATTTTACTTGTTGAGTCCAGACTATTACGATGCGGAAGAGCATGGGTTGAAACGTGAGGCGATGTTTTCACTTTTAAACGGATAAGTTAAAAACTGAGGTGGAAGATGGACAAAAAACGCAACTCTATAGAATTCAAAGTCACGGGGCGATACGCCCTTTTCGCCGATCCTGTTACGCGGGTTGGCGGTGAGAAGTTCTCCTACCAGATACCAACCTATCAGGCTCTCAAGGGAATCACCGAGAGCATCTATTGGAAACCAACTTTTATCTGGTATGTAGATGCTGTGCGTGTTATGAAAAAGATTCAAACCGAGTCAAAAGGGATCAAGACACTACAAATGGATGGCATTTATCCAAGCCAGAAGGATCCTAGTAAAAAAGAGGCTGCGTTTACTGATCTATCCTATTACACTTATCTTAGGGACGTGGAATATCAGGTTCTCGCTCACTTTGAGTGGAATGAACATCGAAATGATCTTGAAGCTGACCGCAACGAAAACAAGCATCACAATATCGCCAAACGTTCTGTCGAAAAAGGGGGACGACGGGATGTTTTTCTCGGAACACGGGAATGTCAAGGTTATGTTGAATCCTGTGTTTTCAGCGAGAGCAAAAGTGATTACGATAACTATGGCGAACTGGATTTCGGAGTTCAGTTTCATGGCTATGATTATCCCGACGAAACAGGAAGAGACGAATTATCAGTTCGTTTATGGAGGGCAAAAATGAAAGATGGTTTCATTGAGTTCCCAAAGCCGAAAGATTGTGATCCTTCCTTGCGACGTTTTATCCGAAGGATGACGGCAAAAGAATTCGAGAACAAACGAAACTTTTCGCACATAGACAATGATTTCAGCATTGATGATTTGCTAAAGGAGGAATAAAATGGGACTCTGGCAGAATTTGGTGAACAGTTACGATAAAAACGCCGACGCGTTGAAATTAGACTATCCACTTTCCACAACATCCATCTCCAATGCGGGCGATTTTATTGTGGCCATTACCATCAATGAAAAAGGAGATTTTGTTGGAATCCGAAAAATCGAAAAGGCGAATTACAAAAAGGGAATCAGCAATGAACCCGTTACAATTCCCGTTACGGAAAAAAGTATGGGGCGTTCAAGCGGGATTTCACCACATCCGGTTTTTGAGCAATATGAGTATCTAAAAGGTAGCGGGAAGAAATTTGATGCCTACATTGCGCAATTGAAAGGCTTTGCCGAATCAACATTCGCAACCGAGCAGATTAAGGCGATCTACCAATATGTTGCGAAAAAAAACATTGCCTCCGATTTGTCGAAAATGAAACTAAAGGATAAAACAAATATTGTTTTTCAGGTTCAAATACCTGAACATAAGCAAGCGAAAGTGTGGAAAGATGAAACGTTTTTTAATGCTTGGCATCAATACTATTTGGATGCAAAGAGGAAACTGGCTGGAAAGAAAAAACAGGTTGAAGGCGAATTAGTCAACAAAAAGAAACTGTCAAAAAATGAAAAGAAGAAATTGCAGGAAGACGCAAAGATAGATGACACGATATCTCTGGACTATATTACAGGCACGATCCAGCCGACAGCCACATTTCATCCCAAAAAGATCTCGAATTTTTCAGCAAATGCAAAGCTTATTTCAGATAATGATGATAAAAACTTCACTTTTCGTGGGAAATTCCAAAATTCTTCCGAAGCCGTCTCGATTGGCTATGAATCCTCCCAGAAAGCTCATCAGTTTTTGCGGTATCTCATCAATGACCGAGGATATTACTGTGGCGAACAGGTGATTTTCTCCTTTACGATTGGCTCTACAGAGAAACTGTTGCCGCCGCCGATTGAAGACAAAAGTATTTGGGACTTCTTGCAAGAACCGCAGACGAAAACCGATAGCGACACACAAATTGCCCTCCGCGCCGAAACGGGTTTTGATTACGCCGATGCACTGAAAAAATCGCTCGCTGGTTTTGGATACGGTAAGGCGCTGGAGCAACATGCCAAAACAGCGGTGATAGCGTTGGATGCGGCATCAAAGGGACGCATGTCCGTCACTTTTTACCGTGAATTCGACAGAAGCGAATATCTCAAAAAAATCGCCGATTGGCACAACGGCTGTAAATGGAATCTAAAGTTATGGGACAAAAAGTACCAAGAAAACAAAAGATATGTTCCTTACATAGGTTCGCCATCCGTTGATCGCATGATTGAGGCGGTTCATGGCAAGCCCCGCGGCGGCAAAGACGAGAGCTATACAAAAATCAAAAAAGGGTCAAGAGAACGCTTGCTCCACTGTATTTTTGACGGGGCGTTTTTGCCGGGGGATTATGTGAATGCGGCTGTCCGGCGGGCTTCCAATCCATTGGGGATTACAAGGAAAAGTAAATTCGACCGTGATGGTTTTGAACAGATTGTATCAACGGCATGTGCATTAATACGCAAATATTATCAACAACATAACAAGGAGGACTACAAATTGAGCATTGAACTTGAAAGAACCGACCGCGACTATTTGTACGGCAGGCTGCTTGGCGCAGCAGACAAATTGGAGGAATACGCGCTCAAAAAGAAGGACAATAAACGTATTGTCACCGCGGCAATTCGGTATATGCAAGCTTTTGCCCAACGTCCGTTCAGGACCTGGCAAACAATACACAGTTGCCTCAATCCGTACATCCAATCAGTGAAAGGCGGCTTTGAATTTAATGAAATTCAAGCGGTGAAAAATCAGTTCGTGACCGGGGATTACGAAAAGGATGTGCCTCTGAACGGTTCGTACCTGATAGGGTATTATCATGAGCGGGAATACATTGACTCGCTTGTAGCAAAAGCCGGAAAATACAAGAAACAGCAGAAATCAAACGCTAACACAGAAAGGGATGATAACAATGACGGACAATAAAACACTCACGAACAAGATTGATTTTGCGGTGATTATCTCCGTGAATCGGGCGAATCCAAACGGAGACCCGCTGAACGGCAACCGTCCCCGCCAAACCTACGACGGGTACGGTGAAATTTCGGACGTTTGCCTCAAACGTAAAATTCGCAACCGTCTGCAAGATATGGGCGAATCCATTTTTGTCCAATCGGACGATAACCGTGCTCCTGGAGACGAATTCCGTTCGCTAAACGAGCGATTCAGTAATGAACAATTCGTCAAGGATTACTACAAACAGCAAAACGAGAAGAAAAAAAATAAAAAGAAAGATAAAGCGGTCGAAGGAACTAACTCTCATGAAATAGACATTCGAGAAGAGTCCTGCAAGAAATGGTTCGATGTACGGGCATTCGGTCAGGTCTTTGCGTTCGAATCTCAAAACAAAAAAAAGAAGGCTCCCGAAAACAGCAATGCCCAAAGCACAAGCGATAGTAATAGCGACTCCGACAAAAACACAAACGATTCGCCCGACAATGCTGATGCGGTGTCCATCGGAATCCGCGGACCTGTGACTATTCAGAGTGCGTTCAGTATCGAACCGATTATACCGGACAGTTTGCAAATCACCAAGAGCGTTAATCTTAAAACCGAAGATAATCCGGATAAAAAGGGTGCAGATACAATGGGGATGAAACATCGTGTTGACAAAGGGATTTACGTGACCTACGGCGCCATCAACACGCAACTTGCGAGTAAAACGCACTTTTGGGATGCTGATGCCGAGCAAATCAGAAAGGCTCTCCAAACGCTGTTCGTAAATGATGTTTCTTCAGCCCGTCCAGAAGGGAGCATGGAAGTTGTGAAAGTGATTTGGTGGAAACACAACAGCCCCTGCGGTCAGTATTCCTCAGCAAAGGTTCACGGGGGCTTACGTGAACTGTTAAATAAAGATGGAACATACGATTCCAGTAAACTGAAGGAAAAATTGAAAGGTCTTGAAACACAAGAACTCGATCCATTGGAAAGCGAGGAGTTGCAAAAACTTTGCGGAAAATAGTATGTCTGAAAAATCAGTTTAGTGTCATCTTCGTATTTGGCATTGCCTAGGAGGCTGTCGGACTTAGACGACCAAAAAGCTATAAGTGCTTGATAACAAGCAACGTCGCCTTTTGTTAGAAAATTATGCTGCTCTTGATAATCAACGAGTTATAAATTATTTTCTCCTAAGCCCGACAGACACCTGGGCAAGAAACTTTTAGATCTTGTGAAGGCGGAAAAGAACTGCGGTGATACGCCGGCACGTGAGTTTTCTGACTATGAGGTGAAGATAGACAAGGCGGCTCTCCCGAAGGGCGTGGAGATGATTGAGATGGTTTGAAAGGAGCAGAATGGAAAATGAGAAATAAGGGAGAGGTACAATTTGTACCACTCCCTATGCTGAAATGCCACAAGATGATGATAGGGATGACATTGAGGACAAGGAAGACATAAGTCTATGTCCTCAAAATAAAAAAAGGAGCATTCATCCATGAGTCTTGGCTTCATCCCGCCTAACAGCGGATACAAGAAACTTAAATCATATCAGAAATCCGTGATAATATATGACGGCACAATATATTTCTGCAATCGTTTTTACTGGAACAACCGCCGCCAGACGGATCAGATGGAACAGGCCGCGCGTTCCGGAAAACAGAATAATGCGGAAGGCTCAATGGCGTCGGCCACATCCAAGCAGACGGAAATCCATCTGACAAATGTGGCAAGGGCAAGCCTCGGAGAATTGATGGAGGATTATGAGGATTTTCTCAGAATCAATAAATTGCCGATCTGGGACAAGAACCATCCGACAGCAATACAAATAACCGAATTGTCGCGTCATTCGGAGGAAATCTATGAAACCTACCGCTCATACATCGAGAACGAATCCCCTGAAGTGTCCGCCAATACAATCCGGCATCTTATCCTCCAGGCTATGCTTATGCTGAACAAGCAGATCCAACGACTGGAACAGGATTTCCTAAAGGAAGGCGGAATCCGTGAACGAATGACAAATGCCAGGCTTGAATACCGCAACAACCCGTCCTCCCAGTCCTCTTTGTCCTCAATGTCCTCATCTCCCACATCTCCCCTTTGCCCTCTCTGTAACTCTCCCATGAAATGCCGTACCGCTCGGGTCGGAGCAAATGCCGGTAAAAGCTTCTGGGGATGTTCAAAGTATCCCGACTGCAGAGGAACAATATCAATGGAAGCTAAAGGCTAGAAAAAGAAGACGGAGAGGACATGGAGGACAGAGAAGACAGTTTCATCCAGCTTTCCGCATTGCAGCACTTTATTTTCTGCGAAAGACAGTGCGCGCTGATCCATATCGAGCAGGTCTGGCAGGAGAACAGGTTCACGCTCGAAGGCCAGTTTCTCCATGAAAAAGCCGATGATCAGCGGGCTAGAAGCCAAGGCGCAAATGTGAAGATCGAATACGGGCTTCTGATGAAATCGCTGAATCTTGGCCTGTCGGGAAAGGCGGATGTCGTCGAGTTCCATAAAAATCAGGATGGCGGATGGGATCCGTTTCCAGTAGAATACAAGCGCGGCAAGCCAAAGGAAAACAGGTGCGACGAAGTCCAGCTCTGCGCGCAGGCGCTTTGCCTCGAAGAAATGCTTGGCGTGAAAATCCCAGGCGGCGCTCTTTTCTACGGAAAAACGCGCCGCCGCAAAGATGTGGCTTTTGATGAAGTACTGAGGAATCTGACGATTGATACAATAGTCCGGCTCCATAAATTCATTGACGACAGAAAAACTCCGGCACCGGTTTACGAAAAGGAGAAATGCGAAAACTGCTCTTTTCTTGAAACATGCATGCCGAAGACGATGAGGAAGAGCATAGAAAAGTATCTTGCTGACGGAATAGGGGAATTTAACCAGGAGGATGCAGACAGGAATGTCTGCGCTACTTAAAATGAAAAAACTGCTCAATACATTGTTCGTCACAACACAGGGCGCGTATCTCTCGAAAGAGGGTGAATGCATTCTTGTGAACGTGGAACGGGAAGTCAAGCTCCGACTGCCAATCCATACGATCGGGGGAATAGTCTGTTTCGGACAGGTGTCCATGAGTCCGTTCCTTATGGGATTTTGCGCTGAGAAAGACGTACTGGTGTCCTTTCTGAGCGAATATGGAAAATTTCTTGCAAGGGTGCACGGCCCGGTTTCCGGGAATGTGCTTCTGCGAAAGGCGCAATACAGATTTTCCGATGATGAAGATAAAACTGCGAATATCGCAAGAAACATCCTGATCGGAAAACTCTGCAACTGCCGAACTGTTCTTCAAAGATACCTCCGCGATCATGGCGGCAACTCCGGGGAAATAGAATCCGTATCCAGAAGGATTGAGCAGCATGTCGAACGGCTGAAGATCACAGTTGATCTTGATGAACTCAGAGGGATCGAGGGAGACGCGGCACGTTCGTATTTCTCGGTTTTCGACAATCTGATCACCGCGCAGAAAGATGATTTCAGATTTGAAGGCAGAAACAAACGGCCGCCAACCGACAACACAAACGCCCTTCTCTCTTTCGTATATACGCTCCTGGCACACGACGTGCAGTCCGCACTGGAAACAGTCGGGCTTGATCCGGCAGTCGGGTTCCTCCACAGGGATCGGCCGGGACGCCCCGGACTCGCCCTTGACCTTATGGAGGAAATCAGGCCGTTTTTTGCCGACAGACTCGTGCTTTCACTGATAAATCTGCAACGCGTCAACGGCAAAGGTTTCCGAAAAATGGAGGGTGGTGCCGTTGTGATGAACGATGAAACCAGAAAGGAGCTTCTTATCGCATACCAGGAGCGGAAAAAAGACGAGATTACTCATCCGTTCATTGATGAAAAAATCAATGTAGGACTCATCACCTATGTGCAGGCAATGCTTTTTGCAAGATTCATTCGCGGTGATTTGGACGCATATCCCCCGTTTATTTGGAAATAAGAGCAGGCCAGCTTTCGCCGAAAGCGGCTTTTGATTTGAAAGGAAATTCATCATGCTTGTACTTGTAAGCTATGACGTGAAAACCTCTTCTGAAGATGGACAGAAACGACTGAGACGAGTCGCCAAGGTGTGTCTTGATTATGGGCAGAGGGTGCAGAATTCGGTATTTGAATGCCTCGTCGATCAGGCACAGTTTACTTTACTCAAGAAAAAACTCACTGATGAAATAGAAACTGACAAAGACAGCCTGCGTTTTTATTTTCTCGGGAATAACTGGCACGGACGGGTTGAACATATCGGAACAAAGGAGACAGTGAATTTGGAGGGTTCCCTGATTGTATGAGGCAATTGCAAAACTCTGGAAAACTTTGAATGCGGGGAAGTGAAAACCTTTTAAGGAAAGGTTCTTCCCTTCCCCGCACCCCCAACCCTTTCCAAACCTGTTTGCGAACCCCAAGTGAATACAGCCTACGGTTTAGGTTCGCAAAGCTTATAACCATCGAACTATAAGAAGAATAGGACAATGGTCCATTATTATTACTTGTTTTTGGCGGGGAATTTTGCGAGGTTCGCAGAATCCTCCCCATTGCCTCTTTATAATCAATAAGTTATATTGAGGAAGTCGCCTCCCGCGAGGGAGGCGTGGATTGAAAC
>JBAYFV010000012.1:0-26250 GCA_041666985.1 Victivallales bacterium | reverse complement strand
TACTGTTTTGTGTCAGGATTGTATTGTTTTCTGTTAAATGGTATCTGCTGATAACTATTTTTGTCCTTAACATAAAAGAACGTCGATTTCTTTCCATCCTGCGTGACTGATGTCTGGACGACCTTAGGATCGAAATTATTGATGTTCTTTTGCTGCTCAGTCAGTTCAATTGACTTGAATGATGAAGGAACTTTGCTTCCAACCTGATTGCCAAGTTTACCGAGTCCCAGTTCGATACCTATGTTGAATAATCCCATTCCGATGACTGCAAATACAAGACCTATCATTATTTCATCAGCCCTCGGGAGACGCTCGCGGAGTAGAAGCACAAGAACTATCATGAAAAACAGGGATAGGGGGATAATGGCTTGAGCCGCCGCTTTTGTGTTGCGCGATAGTATGTCAAAAATATCAAGACGTTCTGTCACCACGGAAGAATATGCGGCTACAGACGATCTCGCCTTTTGTAAAGTGCCGAATACAATTAGCTGTTGCTCCTTTGTACCCTGAAGCGCAGCCCATTTTTCAAGGGCGTCTTCTTTAGGACCGAACACTTTCTGCCGGGCTGCTTTATCGGCATTCAGGTTCTTAATAAAACCAAGCATATTTTCTTTGTTTCCATCGAAAAGCGAAAGCTGGCTTTCGGGCGAAGCATTTAAGAATGCGTAGCCTATCATCGCATCTTTGCTGTTAAACAGCGAAGTTGCTGCCTGCCTGTTTTTAGCGCTGAAAAACTCCGTTTCGTTCATGGGCTGTGGAACCTGCCCCATAAGGATTATTCCAAGTCCCATTACTGTAAATATCGGAAAAATTGAAGCTAACGTCACTACTCCAAACCCTGATGCGCCTTTATCGGCACTTCCCACTATGCGGCAGATGCCAATACCAAGAGCAAGCACAAGAGGAACAGTAACAGGGCCGGTTGTAACACCGCCGCAGTCCCATGCAAGCCCCGTGACATATATGAGATTCGCATCAAAATACGCCCACACAGATATTGCAATTGCAATTGGGGCGGTAATGTAGAGAAACGGCTTAAGAGACCAACTATAAAGAAACCGTAGCATCCCGGCTATAACTGAAAGTCCTACACCAAGACCCACAGCCATAATCAGATATGAGGAATACTTATTGAGGATAAGAAAAAGAAGAGGCGCGTCCCATGCTTTCACTGAAGAACCGGCGGCTTTAAGAACTCCAATGGCTGGTTCCGCAAGCGTTGCGCCGACGCCAAGTATGAATGAGAAAATCAAAATAACGGGCAACTTTGATTTCTGAGGAAGCTTCAAGCCGATTGTTTCGCCAAGCGGCATTAACCCGAGCATGAGGCCTTCCATGAAAAAGGTCAGTCCGCCGATGACAAGCGATAAACCAATAGCAATTACGGCGGCCTGCGCTATAGGAATTCCAAGTATGAGTGTTTGGAAAAGTATCAAATATGTTATGATCAACGCCACTGCCTTGATCTGATCCATAACCCTTGTTTTTACATACGGAGTCAATATGTTTAACTTCTGTTTGAAACTCGTTTTTATTTTCCCGCCAGCTTGTTGTTGTGTTGCCATAAAGCCTCCTATCTATTTGTCAGGGGAACGCTTGCACAACAAAATTTGCACGTTATAGTTTCATTCTTCTTGCTTGAAGGTGCTATTTGTGCTCTGCCGCATTTTGGGCAGATTCGTTTCAGTGCCAGTGTTGACGCTATGACCATTTGAAATATTGGGTTCATTGTCATCACCCTTATTGTTTTCTATACTAACGGAACAATATCCCATATTTCCCTCACTTCAAGATTCGCGGGGATGTCATCGGAGTTCTGAATTGGCTCGCTTTTACTTTCCATGACAATAGCAAGGGTATTTCTGGGTATTAAATAATTCCCAGATGGATTTATGTTCGGGGAGTAATTGGTGACATTCTTTGCTTTCTTCAGATTGTTGACAGCACGTGCAATATCCTGTGTTTTTTGAGCGTCTCGAATTGCCTCTTCTCTGATGCGATTCCGATCCCCGACGTTCTCCACAAGTCCAATGAGAATCGAGCTATTTTTCAATTCAGTAAAATATTCCTTGAGTTCGGTGAATGAACGCCCGATGTAACCATCGGGCATTTCATGCAATCGGATTCGACATGAGTTTCCGTTCAGAATACCGTTGATGATATTTGCGTAACCTGGCGCTGCACCAGCTCTACATAGCGTCCACCGGGTTAACTCGTTGGAACATATGATTTCATCGATCCGTGAATTTTCCAGCATTCCTTTAAATCTGTTGTCTATCAGTTCGACGCAAAGAAGGGCATCGTGGTTAAGTCCTCGAATAGTGTTTGCCGTTGTAACTGTGCGCATATCAATATCCACCGGAATCGCGCACGGATTGCTTTCGTCGGCAACGATGATAATCCGCTTTGCATTATTTACTCCCGCGTCCAGTAAATGTTTGTCATTTAGGCAATCACCTCGGATAAAGCAAATCTGATGCAACTGCTGATTTTGTCTCACGACAGTTTCAATCATGCTCTCATCGACATTCGCTATTACAACAATATCCTTGGCCTCAATCATGCTGTTTTCGACGAGTATTGACTCGATGAGAAACAACATGTCTCGTTTCCATCCGCATATAACCAAGGATCGTTTTGTGTCTCTTGTATCGTTCATAATTTAGCTCCAATTACGTTGCGGCTGGCACAAGAGGAACTAAGCCGGCAACGGAAAGTATAGGGATGACATAGTCAAAGCCCATACATAGTACGTCCAGTTTGGCGGCTTTTACAATTGCTTCAAAGATAACTGGTGTGTCTTCATGTTTGGAAACGATCATGATGACTTCCATTTAGCCATTCTCACGGTACCTTTCCATGAACCATTTATGATTCACGTGATATAATTTGCCTTCGCTAAAATCTAAATTTTACCGCCATGCGTTAGCACCGCCAGAGAAGCATTGCAAACAAAATCCAACCTACAAATATATATATATGAATTATTGGGTACTGTCTGTCGGTGTGACTTGACCGCAATTATAAAATCTATTTATAGATAAAAGTCGCATATAATTGATAAGTATTGTCATATATATTTGATATCCGAATGAGACACCCACCATTTTTCTTACGAATGACAAGAAGCTATGAGCATCATCAACATTGAGAAGAAATACTTTAAGCCCTATCCACCGTTTCTACATGCCGGGAAAGCAAGTCTGGGTATTGAGACTTATTCTTTTTAATCGAACTTGTCGATGAGTCCCAGTCGGAGGGCGAAGTGCATCAATTCCGCATGGTTTTTCAAACCTAGTTTATCCATAATGCGAGATTTATATGTGGCAACAGAACTTGTGCGCAAATCGAGTTTGTCAGCAACCTCGATGCCGCTTAGTCCTCTCGCAAAATTATGAAACACCTGAAGTTCTCGGTCGGAAAGCAGAGAAAGAAGGCTCTTGTCGCCAGAACTCGTTTTTCGAACAGCCAACTGTCTCATAATCGTGTCGGTGATGCATATCTCCCCCGCCATGACTCTGCGGATAATATCGGGAAGTTCCTCGGATGATACTCGTTTTACAATAAACCCTCTGGCTCCTGCGTTTAACACCCTTGTGGCGTACTCTTGATTTTCATACATGGTCAGGATGATGACTTTCACGTCTGACCCCGAGGCCAATATCTGTTTCGTCACTTCAAGGCCGTCCAAGTCGGGAATGCCGAGATCAAGCAGGATAATGCTTGGTTTGAGTTTCAGGCAAAGTTCCACCGCCTCCTTGCCGCTGCCAGTTTCCGCGACAACCTGAATGTCGCTGTTTGATTTCAGAAGAGAGCAAATCCCGTCACGAACCAGTTTGTGATCATCGGCCACAATAATATTTATCATTCAAAGCCTCACTCCTTTTTCTGAATGGAACAGGTGAAAACAACACGAGTTCCTCTCCCGGGTGCCGATTCCACGTCCAGTCCGCCACCGCAATGCTCCGCACGTTCTGTCATTCCCTTTATGCCAAGATTCCCTGTATCACACGCGGTATCTACGTTGAATCCCTTCCCATTATCCACAACTTCTAAGATTATATCATCGTTATTCCAATTCAGGGAAACATTGATTTCACTTGCGCCTGAATGCCTGATGCTGTTCATAACGGATTCTTGACAGATTCTATACACCGCGGCCGCCAGTTCATTGTCCACACAATGATCGAGGCTTTCAATTGACGCGACTATTTTTATTCCATAAATATCCATTAGTTCCCACAGAAGCATCTTCAATGCCGGGCCGAGACCGAACTGAGTAAGTGTCATTGGCCGCAGCCCCATGCAGATTCTGTGTAGATATTCTCCTATATCTTTTATCATTTCTTCAAGTTTAATAATGTCTTCAGGTGTTATAGGGGACTTTTTTCTGATTGTTGGCATCTGAAACAGAATGGCCGCTACCTGTTGCCCTATTTCATCGTGAAGTTCCCGTGAAAGGCGTTCCCTCTCATCATCCTGTGCGCATATCACCTGCCGAGACATCTCGCGAATGCGTTCCTCGCTTATCTTCAATGCTGTGTTTGCCAGCTTCAACTCGCTTGTTCTGCTGGCAACAGTTTCCTCCAACTGATCACGGTGCAGGCGAAGTTCGTCTTCCAGATTTTTTCTGTCGGAAATATCGAGCATCAACCCATCCCACACCGTTTCACTGTCTTTTCCCTGTTCTTTCCTCGGTTGCAGAATAAAGCGTACCCACCTGTCGGCTCCCGATGGAATCCTCACAATCGTCTCGAATGTAAAAAGGGTCAAGTCGTTTTCCGAAGCCCGTATGCGTTCCTCAAACAGTCCGGCGTCGCCTGCCTGTATGAAATTAAGAGTGAAGTGCTCCATGTTTACAAGGGTTTCCACCGATACACCGAGCAATTGTTCAACTCCTGAACTCACTATCGTAAGAACCATTTTTTCATTCCGGGTTTTCTTTAGCTGAAAGATCGCGCCCGGAATATTGGCGGCAACTGATTTTAGTGCGAGTGTATCAGATATTCGAACAAACCATTGTTCCCAGGCGGGTGGCACGTTCGGTCGCAAAGCGGGAATACCCGTAGCTTCAGTTTCAATAAATTCCACAAACCCAATAGTTGGATTCACAAAATACCTATTAATAACGCGTGCCGCTGCGACGAGAAAACCAAACATTAACACGAGCACAATAAAACCAAACAATGTCTCCGGGACAAATGCCCGCATGATGTCCGTTTCAGGAACTACTTTTAGCATAATCCAATCTGCTTTACTCAAGCGGTTAATGATAATATGGTTTTTCCCTAAATGGATGTAATGACTCTTTTGCGTCTTCGGACCTTTCAAAAACACAGTATCCAATTTTATTTCTGGCAACTTATCTTTAATAGATGATACTCGTTCCAGAGATTCAGGGGGCATCTCCGTGGCAGCCATAACCTGTCCTTTATTGTTGACGATCATTATGGTGCTGTTGTGTGTTTCCGGCTTTTCAACAAATCGATTGAAAAAATCCATTCCCATCTCCGCCGAAACCATTCCAATAAATTTACCACGGTCGAAAACGGGCGAACCGCATGTAATCATCAATCCACGGCCCGAAACATCTACATACACATCGCTCCATACATTCGATTCAAACGCACCCTTTTTTTTACCATTCTCTGCCTCCAACTCAAATTGGCGTAGCATCTCCTTTGTAATTCGCCCCTGTCGTATCTTTGTGATATTTTCAATGTCACTCCACGGATATATCGAAATGAACCCCTTTACCGAATAAAATTCACTCCAAGTGAAATCCGGTGGGGCGTAGTGATTTATTCGTTGTATGTCAAAGAGTTTGAATGCCATGTTGATCTGCCGAATCGTATCTATATCCCTTATAGCTGAACCAGAGGGAACAACAATATTACCATAGGCGTCTTTATTAGAAGGCGGCTCAATTGATAGGTTCCCACTAGAATCCAATCGAATAGGCCCAATCAATTGGGACACTGCCGGACCTTCTTGTGACATGCCGAGATAATTCTCCGCCCATATTTTCGACTCGATGACATCCTCGGCGGCGTTGCTCAAAAAATAATCTACGCCATCGGAGCGTTCCTCTAAATCGTCGGAGAAAGCTTTAATCATGTGTTTTTTCGTATTGAAATACTGATTAATCAGCAATACCGCTATGAACACCGTAAAAATAAGAGCGGTCGTCAATATGACTCGACGGTAAACCAATGTGAGGCTTTTCCCGAGATTCAAATCTCTTGCCCCGTTGTTTCCACCATGTCTCTTCATGTTGAACGGCTCACCTGTTCCAGAGATCAGAAACTAACTTTATACTAATCCTGATCAACAATCTTGGCAAACCCTATATGATGATACAAACAAGATTCGACCCTATGTAAAATTGTGATTCGGCCTATGTTACAGTGCCATGTTAAGGCTAATTTAGAATTTGCGGAATTGCCAGAAACTAAATAGGCCACATAAATATTTTGCGTCCCTATATTTCAGTCCGGCTCTCCGGCGCGTCAGTTTCTTATCAAACGCGACGCGGCCGTTGTGTGAAACAACGGTGGCAAGACAGATACGGAAGCTCACCGCAGAGATGAGCTTGAAATTCACGGCGAAAACGCTCGGTAAGGATTTTGCATGCCGAATGGAAGAGGCCGGGGCGGACGAGAGCATCATCAACGTCCACCAGTGGTGCGGACAGACCGGGACGCTCTACAAGAACTACATCAAGTTCCCGGACAGGGCGGTGAAGCCGCGCAGGCCGTATGACGATCTCATTTACGTTTAGAAGCAGCAGGGGCCAACAAATTATCAACCTCAGCTTTATCCACGTCCATTATAAATTGAATGCCGCTGATATCCGCAGATTCATGCGTCAGGGCCGCTATGTCGTCGCGTGATACATACTTCAAAGCGAACTTTCTGTTTCCGGCCATGAGTTGCCGCAGGCCTTGTGCCAAGCGTTCGTAGTATGTGTAAAGTCCCAATGCGCCAGTGGGAATTCTGTCGAATTCCGCTTTGCCGAGTTTCTCGCGCAGAGCGCTCGCGGTAACAAAGATTTCTTCTTTGGTATGTCCAAAGCGTTCGATATAAACAGGGATCTGTCCCTCGTTGATAGTGCGCCCGATGGTTTTGCCAACCATTGCCGCCGCGATGGGCGCACGCGCCATGCCGATCATTTTTACAAAAGGAGATCCCATGGCAAGCCCTTTGTATATTTGGTCTTCGAAAGAAAATCCTCCGTTCACGGCAATCGCGGGAATGTATTCGCCTCTGTCGGATAATTTTTTGACGTATTGATACAAAAGTGAATGCAGATGCACTGGAGGAACGCCCCACTCGTTCATCATCCGCCAAGGACTCATGCCGGTGCCGCCGCCCGCGCCGTCGACAGTCAGCAAATCTATTTTGTATCGTGAAGAATAGACCACCGCGCGAGCCAAGTCCGCTGGCCGGTAAGCCCCTGTTTTAAGGAAAATATATTTTGCTCCCGCCGCTCTCAACTCTTTAACACGTTGGGCAAAAGACTCCTCCGACACCATCCCAACACGGGAATGGCGCTCGAATTCCTTGAAAGCTTTGTTCTCAAATTCTCTGATAACCGCTGGATCGGTCGGATCGGGAAGAACGATGTAGCCGCGTTTGTGAAGGAGTTGCGCCGTTTTCAAATCGTTGATTTTTACCTCACCGCCGATGTCTTTCGCGCCCTGTCCCCACTTCAGTTCGACGCACTCGACTCCCAGCTTTTCTATGGCATATTCTTGCGCGCCGAGCATGGTGTCCTCAACGTTGGCCTGTACGATGATGGCGCCGTATTTGTCATGCTGATAATCCTTATATAGCTTCACGCGGCGTTTCAGGTCGACGGTATCAACCGTTTTCCCTTTCTTAAGAACAGTTTCCGGGTCCATTCCAACGACGTTCTCGCCTATGGTTAGACCCGTGCCGGATAGAGCCGAGCCGATAGCCAGTCCTTCCCAATTGTTCTTGGCGACATTGGTGGAACCGATGCCGGAAATGATCCAAGGATAGCGAAACTTGATTTTCTTGTCGTGCCCCAGTGTAACCTCTAAGTCGACAGCAGGGAATATAGCCTTCTCGCTGCTCGCCTCAACCCCATGTGCGCCCACAGCCGTGCCCATAATGTTGAAATGGGAATAATCCACGGGATAATTCTTCTGCGCCGCTGTGGTGATAACCCCGAAAGGCTGGGGGTAGATGACCTCGTGGCCACGGTAGGCGGACTTGCCAATTTCACACATGCCGATGCAGCCGTCCACACAAGTGACGCACATTCCCGAAGCGGGAACCACGGACTCTTTGGTCCGGTTCTTAGTAAGAGTCGCTGCTGAAGCGTTGGTCTTGGAAAACGATATTGACATTTTTATTCTCCTTTATTGCTTTTAGCTTTTTGGTGTCTCGCAGGCAACACAAGGCTTCATGTAGCACATCATGTCGTCAAACTGTTCTTTTTCAACGCAGGGCGGAGTCAGGTTTGCGCACCCGCCGCAAATCGCTTTATCCGGTTCGGCGTAAGTGCAACGCAACTGGCAGGCCGGGCAAACATACATGCAACCTCCGCAAAAACGGCAGGCCTCGGATTTAACGTCGAAAGGAGCGCCGATGCTGCGCACCTCGCCGCGTCCGCGAAAACCGATGGCTTTCGCCATCATCTGTTCCTTGCACATTCTCACGCAACGCCCACACAGGATGCAGTCGTCATGTTCCTGCTTGAAGCGCTGTTGCCGCACGCCGTGCGCCGAGGCTATGTCCTGAATTTCCTTGGACTGAGGGCAGGAGGCCAAGAGCAGTTCGATAATCATTTTTCTGGCTCGCAACACTCGCGACGAGGAGGTCCGCACCTTCAGGCCCTCTTCAGCTGGATAAGTGCAGGATGAAACAAGCTTCGCTCTGGCGCCTTCGCCGATTTCCACAACGCACAACCGGCAGGCTCCATAGGGCGAAAGCCCCTCCATGTGGCACAAGGTCGGTATTGGAAAGCCTAAAAACGTAGTGGCTTCCAACAGCGTCGAGCCATCCTCAACCGAAACTTCAAGGCCATTTATGGTCAGTTTGATCATGTCGATTCTTCCTTTGTCGCTTTTCGGCCCACATCATCATTCGCTCCCCGTGTGAACTCAAGGTCGCAACGCAGGCATCTGCGGGCTTCCTTCTTCGCCTGATCGGCAGACAACGCCATTTCAACTTCCGCAAAATTCTTCTTTCTCGACTCGGCCGGAAGTATGGCCGGCTCTATTCTTTCGGCGGTTTCGATGTCTTCGTCGCCGGCCGCGGCCGGTTCAATATATACTTCAGGCAACGTTACTTTGCGCTCTTCCGCCAACTCTTCGCCGCGCAAATAATGGTCTATGGCTTTTGCAGCCTTTTTGCCGGACGCAAGAGCGTCGACAACGGTATAGGGGCCGGTGACGAGATCGCCGCCGGCGAAGACACCTTCGCGGCTGGTGCAAAGCGTTTTGTAGTCAACGTGCACTCTGCCGCCTTTATCGAGTTTCACTCCCATCGAGGCGAGGCATTCGCTGTCTGGGCTTTCGCCGATGGCGACGATCAAAGTGTTCAAGGATACTCTAAACTCGGAGCCGGGTATTGGAATCGGCCTGCGCCTTCCGCTGGAGTCCATCTCGCCAAGCTTGTTCCTGACGCACTCGATGCCGACTAAGCGCCCTTCCTGAGAGTATATTTTTATGGGGGTAATCCCCGTTTCAACTTTTACGCCCTCATTCTCCGCTGTTTCGATGTAACGTATTCGCACCGGCGATACCAATGTCTTAAGCGTTATGCCTTCCTCTATGGCTGCTTCCACCTCTTCCGCATATGCGGGCATCTCTTGGTCTGTGCGGCGATAGAGCAGCGTTACGCTTTCGACGTTTTCCTGCCGCATAGCGACTCTGGCCGCGTCTACGGCAGAGTTCCCGCCCCCGATTATGCCAACGTGTCCCCCGGCCAATTCTTCGCCGTGCAAGTTGAAGGCCTTCAAAAATTCCATCGATGGATAAATCCCTTGGATGTTTTCGCCCTCAAGATCCAAGCGCTGGCTCTTGTCTGCGCCCATGGCAAGGAAAATCGCTTTGAAGCCTTCGTCAAACAGGCTGTCAATAGTTATGTCCCGCCCCAGAGACATTCCATATTTAATGGAAACATTTTCATCAATGAGGGCTTTCATTTCCTTATTAACGACATCCCGGGGCAGACGATAGGCCGGAATGCAACTGGTCAGCATTCCTCCCATTCGTTGCCCGGCTTCGAAAACAGTCACTTTGTGTCCGAGCAGGGACAAATTGTGGGCTGCGGAAAGGCCTGCGGGGCCTGCGCCCACAACAGCTACCTTTATCTTCTTATTGCCTTTTCTGAGTGCTTTCTTCGGGTTATACGCCGCCGGGTCGACGTTGTCCGTGACAAATCTTTTCAAGGCGCGAATGGCGATAGAGTCGCCCCCGCCTGTCCCCATCTGGCATCGCTGCTCACACTTGCGGTCGCAAACCCGCGAACAGACCGAAGGCAAGGGATTAGTATCTCTGATAACAGCGTAAGCTTCTTCATATCGGCCCTTTTCAAGGAGAGCGATATATCGCCATGGCTGGGTGTCAAGAGGACACGCGCTCTGGCAGGGAGCTCCCACAAGACCGCGACAAACAAAAGCGTCACACTTCTTGTCGATCACGTGGCGTTCGTACTCGTGGCGAAAGTATCTTAGTGTGCTCAGAACAGGATTCGCCGCAGTTTGGCCCAATCCGCACATTGTGCTGTCCCGCACAACATGGGCCAGTTCCTCCAAAAGATTCAGATGCTCAGAAGTTCCATCGCCTTTCGAGATGTCGTCGAGGAGTTCATACATCCTCTGGGTCCCTTTGCGGCAGGTGAAACATTTACCGCAAGATTCTTTTTTAAGGAAATTCATGAAGTATTTGGCGACATCCACCATGCAGGTGTTCTCGTCCATGACGATCATGCCGCCGGAGCCCATGATCGAACCCGCCTTGCTAAGGCTGTCATAGTCGACAGGAAGATCAAACTTATCGGCTGGGATGCAGCCGCCCGAAGGACCGCCGGTTTGCACAGCTTTTATTTTGGCCTTTCCGGGCGAGCCTCCGCCTATGTCGTGAACAATCTCCCGGATCGTTATACCCATCGGGACTTCGACAAGTCCGGTATTCTTAATCTTGCCTACCAGGCTGAAAATCTTGGTACCGGAATTACCCTCGGCACCGATCTTTACAAACTCTTTGGCGCCTAATTTAAAGAGCAACGGAATATTGGCCCATGTTTCGACGTTATTAATCGACGTAGGCCGCCCGTTGATGCCTTTCTGGATGGGAAACGGGGGGCGTTGGCGCGGCTCGCCCATTTTTCCTTCAATAGACCTTATAAGAGCTGTTTCTTCGCCGCATACAAACGCGCCCGCTCCTTTTACAATTTCTATGTTGAAAGAAAAACCGGAGCCGAGAATGTTCTCGCCCAAAAGCCCGTATTCGCAGGCCTGTCGGAGAGCGATTGTAAGATTCTTGATCGCAAGAGGATACTCATTCCTGACATAGACGATTCCTTCCGTGGCGCCGGAGCCATAAGCCCCTATGATCATCCCCTCGATAATGCTGTGGGGGTTGCCCTCCAGCACGCTGCGGTCCATGTATGCGCCGGGGTCTCCTTCATCAGCATTGCAAACGAGAAACTTACCTTGGCCGACCGGCTGTTTTGCCAGAAGTTCCCATTTCAAGCCTGTGGGAAATCCTGCGCCGCCGCGGCCCCTCAAACCCGAACGTTTAACTTCCTGCACAACCCACTCGGGATTTTGATTGGACAAAACCTTTTCAAGCGCGCTGTAGCCACCTTGCGCAATGTAATCATGAATCCGAATCGGGTCTATCTTCTGATTCTGGGAAAGGATAGATCGTCGCTGGTTCTTAAAAAACGGAATATCATCCCGCCGGTAGTATTTTATTCCTGTCACGGAATCCTTATATAACAAGTCTTCGACATAGTTGTCGGATAGCAATGCATCGATGATTTTCGGAACGTCGTCGAGTTTAACCTGCGCATAAAAAGCCTGCTGCGGCTCGGTTAGAATAAAAGGCCCCATCTCGCAGAAACCGTGGCATCCTGTCACTCGAAGAGAGACGCGTCCGATCAGCCGTTTTTCAATAATATATCTCTTGGCGACACGAATAATGTCGTTTGATCCGCTAGCCTGACAGGCTGTCCCAGCGCATACAACTATACGAGGCTTGCTCTGGTCGATGTCATCGAAGAGAATGCTTCGTAAATCTTTCAGTTCATCTATAGAAGAAAACCGCGCCATTTCGTCACCTCGGAAAACTCTTGCGACAATATTTCGATTTCTCAGAAACCGTATTGATCAGACCAGTTCCAGCATGTGGCCCTTGCACCCGCGACGCGTGCAAACCTGCACGGTTCCGCCCCCATGGACTATCATATTCGCCAGCGGCGCTCCGCACTCGGCGCATTCCCAATCGCCGGTCATACGCTCATGGCAGTGCGGACAAATAAAATCCACTGTCGTTCCGGGAGCAATGTCTTGCTCGGTCAATATATTGTGGCTGCCATAAAGAGAAGACAGCCGCAAACTGCTGTGCTTGCGGCTGAAAGACGCAGTAACCCGGATTGATGGATAGCCGTCTATGATCGCGTTCTCGTCCATCAAACTGTGATTGCAGCGAGGACAACTGACCGTGATTGGAAAAATCCTCTTGTCTTCTTCGATCTTAATCCTGTCGAGTCCTGAGAGGGCGCCGTCTAAGAGTTGCTTCACTTTAGACTTACTGACTTTTGAGAAGTAGCGGCCGTCAATAACGACGACCGGACCGAGTGCGCAGGCCCCGAGGCAATTCACCATCTCCAGAGTAAATTCTTTGTCCAGAGTCGTTTCTCCAGCCTTGATTCCGAGTTGCCGCTCAAGCTCATCTACAATTCGCGGTGCGCCCCGAACGTGGCAGGCGGTGCCCAAGCAAGCGCAAATCAGATGTTTCCCGCGGGGGGTCAAACTGAATGAGCGATAGAATGTAGCCACGCCATATACATCGACTAAGGACCAGCCCGTCTTTTCGCTTACTATCCTAAGCGCCGTTTCAGGAAGATATCCGTATCGAGTCTGTATTTCCTCAAGGATGGCAATAAGGCCTCCCTTGTCCGCGATATGCTTATCCAGCATTTTCTGAATGTCTTCTGCCGAAACTGACTCTTCTTTCACAAGCGCATCCTCTTTAACCGAGGTAAAAGCTTTTTTAGTCATCTATTTGTACTCCTCACAATGCCAGACGCCCCCTTCCGGTCTTGAACTCAGACAACAAGCATCACGGTTTTCGCAGTCGCTACACAGACCTTGATTCAAAGCGCTGTCCACGAATGACAATGGCCTTGTGCTCTCGGAAGGAATACTTTCGGATGGTGTTTTAGCTTGAGGAGGCTCAATTTCAAACTCCTCACAATAAAGAGCAGGACGCTTCGGGCCTGTGGTAAAAGTGCAGGCAGAAGCATGTTTACAACTATTGCAGAGACCGAGATATTCTGTTCCTGTCATGGCGTGTCCACCTGTGTAATCATTTATTAATTTATATAGCAACTTTTATGCCAAAATAGAAACAGCCGAAAGAATCCATGATCGAGACAATAAGCTGAGTGCGGATAAACCTAATTAGATGTAGGCTTTTTTCAGATTAATATTCTTCCGTGGAATTTTTAGTGGCAACAAGAATCCAATTGAAATGCGCAAAGATAGCGGGTGGTTTTTGACCACTGGGGAATATTTCCCCGAAATGAATAATTTCAGGACAAGTTGCCAAAGCGTTTCAGGCTTGCTCTAAGTGTTTTTCGGTCGATCCCCAGAATCTCTGCCGCACGAGTTCTGTTGCCATTCACGCTTTCGAGAACGTTACGTATATATTCGGCTTCCATTTCCGCAAGGGTCATATCAAAACCAGTTCTTCGCAAAGCGGAAAAACGCATCAGCGAAGGCAGGTCCGGAACATCTATCACTTCTCCATCGGTCATCACAACCAGACGCTGTACCACATTTTCCAATTCCCGCACATTTCCCGGCCAAAAATAGTTTCTCAAGACGCTCAAAGCCTCATCAGAGAACTGCGGCGCAGGCTTGCCCATTTCAGCGGCGAACTTGGCGGCAAAATGACCGGCTACCAGCAAAATATCGCCAATCCTCTCGCGCAATGGAGGGATATTGATCGTAATCACATTCAGACGGTAGAAAAGGTCTTCCCGAAAAGCACCGCTGCTCACAAGAGAACGCAAATCCTTGTTCGTCGCCGCAAGAAACCTCACGTCTACTGTGCGAGATCGTGTGGAACCGATCATGCAGATTTCTTTATCCTGGAGCGCTCGAAGCAATTTGACTTGCATGGAAGGGCTGGTTTCGCTTACTTCGTCGAGAAAGAGGCTTCCACCGTCAGCAGCATGAAAAAAACCGGCGCGGGCCTCTGTGGCACCGGTGAAGGCCCCTTTGACATGTCCAAAAAGCTCGCTCTCCAGCAGTCCCTCCGGGATTCCACCACAGTTCACTGGCACAAAAGGAGCCGAAGCCCTCGGGCTGTTGTAGTGAATCGCGCGGGCAACAAGTTCCTTGCCCGTTCCGCTCTCGCCGGTAATCAATACCGTGGCTGATGTGGGCGCCGCTTTTTTCACGGCGTCATGAACTCTGCGCATGGATTCCGATTCGCCGATTATCCCGTTTAGCGTGTATGAAATCGACACTTTGGCTTCATGCCCAGATCTGCGCAGAGACAGCTTGTCCATCGCCCGGCGCACTGCCGAGAACAGTTCCTCGTCTGTAAACGGCTTCGGTAAATACTCTTCAGCGCCGATCTTAACCGCTTTCACCGCGCCTTCAACCGTGGGATAGCCAGTGATCATGATAATCACAGTGTTCTTGAAGTTCTCATGGACATGGCGAACAAGATCGAGCCCGCTGATCTTAGGCATTTTGAGATCGGTGATTACAAGGTCCACCGGAGTCCCTTCAAGGACCTTTATCGCCTCGGCTACTCCGCGCGAAGTGTAAACCCGGTATCCCTCAGAAGTCAGATTTCGCCGAAGCACATCCAACGTATCGACAGAATCATCTACAACTAATATGCTTGTTTTCACTTTTGACGATGTCATTTCAGCCTTTCGCATTCGCGCGTTTTGATTTCGCTTTTGGCAAACGCATATCGAATCGAGAGCCTTTGCCGGGCTCGCTTTTTACCTTGATAGAACCACCGTGTGAAGTTACTATCCCGTGGACTACGGGGAGTCCCAATCCTGTTCCCTCGCCCACATCTTTTGTTGTGAAGAAGGGAATAAAGAGCTTTTCAAGCACCTTTTCATCCATGCCAGTGCCGGTATCCTCCACAATCAGCGACACATAAGTCTCTTCGTTCACTGTGCTCAATGTAAGGCGCCCTCCGTCAGGCATCGCCTGCAAAGCGTTGACCACGAGATTCACCAGTGCCTGATTTATCTGCGAGTGGTCAGCGTTTATTTTTGGAAGGCCCGGGTCAAGCAGCCGGATGAGTTCCACCCCGTGCTTGGCGCATCGGGCTTCAAAAAAATAGATTCCTTCCTGAACCACATCATTCAGGTCGACTCGGGTTTTCTGCGGCTGTGTTTGCCGGGCAAACAGCAGAAGATTTTTAATCACTTCACGGGCATGCAGAGATGCTGTCTCTATTCTTTCAATGTCTTTTACTGCCTGTTGCGGCAGTCCGGGGCATTTCTTTGCCAGTTGGGCAAATCCCAAAATGTTTCCCAGCGGCTCATTCAATTCATGCGCCACTCCCGCTGTCAGAATTCCAATAGTGGCCAAGCGGTCCGCATGCCTTAGTTGATCATGAAGTTTTGACTTGCCTTCTTCGGCCTCGCGGCGTTCAACAACCAGCCCCACCTCTCGGGCGACCGCCTCAATAAGGTTCCGTTCTTCTTTCAAAAACGGCCCCTCATTCAGTTCAGGTTTGTCCTCCGAATAGATTACTTCGACGGTCCCCCGGCGTTTTTCGCCGACAGTTATAACCGCCGTAAGTTTCCGCATACAATCGCAAAAGCCAGGGGTCACATACATGTTTTCGTCCAGAGTGATCCGGGCAAAAGTAATTTTGGGATATTGCCAAGCGGAGGGAAGAAGGTCGACGATGTCCTGAAGAGTTTCCTTAAGAGATACATCGTGTCGCACAACTATCCGGGCGATCCTATAAAGACATGACAGTTCCTTTACGCGCTCTCGGAGTTCGGTTTCTGCAGAACTTGATGATTGATTTTTTCTCATCACTTCTCCGGATACCTTACAATAGCCTTTCAGGTAATTCTAATGCAACTTGCGATAAAATGTAGCGGAATCCAACAGATAATCAAGAAAAAGAACAGGCTAAAAAGACTGATTTTTCGTGCCGGACTCGCACAAAGTTGTAAACCGTGCTGGGAACCAGATTGCACTTCGATATTGTATAATATTCTCATGAATCCAGAATTTAAATCACGGCTAAAATGGGTTAAACTTTGTGAGGAAACCGGCAATGTGAGTCTGGTTTGCCTTAGATGTGGTATTTCAAGACCAACATTATATAAATGGTTGAGTCGATATCGTGTAGTTATTATTCCACCTATCTGGGTATTCTTTTTTAACCCCACAAATTGTGCATTTAAAAAATGTCGTTGAAACCTTTTCCTTTCGCGTTTTATGCCGACCGTCTGTAGAAAGAACCGCTACCGACCATGATCCTTTCTCATTTGTCGCCTCGAACCTGTGTGTACATTCCCCAATTTTGGCAGAAGCCTGTTCATTCTTGGACATCACATTGCGTTTTTTCATGCGATTCTCCTTTAAGACTACAAAAATACTCAATGATGATGCGGCTTTATTTTCACCAAAATATGGGTCCTATGCATCTATTAGACATGCGTTTTATGTGGCGGTATGTTTGCACCACAAAGTTTGCATTTTATCGCTTCATTCTTCCTATTTGCTTGTGTGATTTGGTCTCTTTCGCACTTTGGGCACGTTCGCTTATAAGCAAGTTCTAACGCAATTGCCATCTGAATGATGATACTCATTATTTATCAATCCTTCTTATGATATAAGTTTACTGTTGTCACAATTATTCCTATTCTCTATAAGTGTGAGTTCGTTATTGATTTCACTCACGTTTAATGGTTTTAGAAAGTATTTCTTAGCACCGTAAATAAAGCAGCTGATTCTTTTTGAGAGATTATCATTTTCTGACATCACAAATATTGTCGCCCGATATGAATCATCTTCATGTAAGCGTTTTAATAGATTTATTGCTTTATCTCCTTTTACGTCGGTATCAATGAAGATAACATCATGCTGATACTCACAAATAGTTTTCCATGCCTTACTTGTTGTATCCGCCAGAACAATGTGTCTGTTATACGTTTTTAATTGTCTGCAAAGTAATTCTCCATTTTCTTTATTCTCGTCAACAATAAGTATTCGTGTGATGGGGTAATTTGCACTCATTACAGCTCCTCATAATTGACAAGCATTTACCCGCTTTTTATCTGTGGTATACTCGCTCCACAGTGTTTATACGTTACTTTCTCATGTTTCTTGTTTACCGGCACCACTACGACATTGCCACATTTCGGGCACACTCTATTCTCAAGCATTGCCGCTGTAAAAATAAAGCTCATTTAGTTATCTCCTTTACGTTCTAATCATCCTCGAACAAATAGAAGCGACTTGTTCAAATAAGGCATTTCTTTCACAGTTATGAGCAAATTTACGACAAAACAAAGAAAAGTGAAAGGCAAAGCATAACGATTGTTGTTTTAATCGAATTAATCAGTGTGGTGATGGTCTCTTTAGCATCGCCGAAAAGGCAGATCGTTTTAGACTCCGTGTATATCGGATTTGTGACACCGGAATAGCCGGGTTTTTCGTCAAAGTTACAAACAATTACATTTCTAGCATCAGATACCGACAATATTGGCATCCCTGATATTGGAGTGTTCTCGACATTCGTTGCCGCCGGGTTAATGACATCGCAGGCTCCTACGACAACTACAGCATCCGTATTTATAAACTCAGGATTGATCGCGTCCATTTCTTTAAGTTGTTCATAGTTCACTTCAGCTTCCGCGAGCAGCACATGCATGTGGCCGGGCATTCTTCCGGCAATCGGGTGCACGGCGAAATTAACGACAGCCCCATTCTTTTCAAGCAATTCAGCCAGTTCCACGACCTTGAATTGAGCTTGTGCAAGTGCCATTCCGTATCCGGGGACAAATATTACATTTTTTGCATGTGAAAGGGTTTGTACCGCTTTTTCAATCGTTGTTATATTTGAATCATTAGACTCTAAAGGGAAAGTATGTCCGGACCCATTTAATTTTGTGTTCAAAAGCCCCACTGTTTCCTTTGCATCGCCGAGGATCAGTATCGTTTTGTCCATCTCATAAAGGAGGTTTTGCACTCCGGAGTAACCGGGATTAGTGTCGAAGTTGCAACAGATTATGTGTTTCGCTTCGACTGCATTGAGAATGGGCATGCCTGATATGGGAGTGCCCTCCACACTGATAGCGGACGGATTGACCACGTCGCAAGCTCCAACAATAAGGACCATATCCGTATTTTTGAAGTCATTATTGATATTGTCCATCTCATTCAACAGACCGTATTCAATCTCCGCTTCCGCGAGAAGGACGTGCATGTGGCCCGGCATTCTTCCGGCGACGGGATGAACTGCAAATCTGACTTCCTTGCCCATATCTATCAGCAGGTTTGCAAGGGCGACCACTTCGCCCTGCGCCTGGGCGAGGGCCATCCCATATCCAGGGATTATTATCACGCTCTTTGCCTCGAGCGCTATCTGCGCCGCAGCCGAAATCGGATCGGATGCGTTTTTGTCCCCGCCGACATCCGGCTGGGATACGGGTTCGGAGTAAACGACCGTTTTCGAATCGGCGGACTTTGTTGCCGGAGTTACTTTTCGAGGTATGAATATCCGGAAAAGATTGCGGTTCATCGCCTTGCACATGACATGTGTGAGGATAGACCCGGAGGCGGTAACAGTAGCGCCGCAGGCGATGAGCAATTTGTTCTCGATAATCATTCCACAGAATGCCGCCGCCAGTCCGGCCGCCGCATTCAAAAAGGAAATCAGCACGGGCATATCCGCGCCACCTATGCGGATGGAAACGATTATGCCGAGCGCCACGGAAAGGAAAATCAATATGACTAATGCGAGCGCACCCTGTTGTTGAGGCACGAATAGGGATATTGTGGCAGTGGCCACAATCGACAACAGAATCAGTAATGCAACAGGAGAGTGAAACCGGATGATTGTCGGCGTAGGTTTAAGCTTGTTGGAAAGCTTTCCACTTGCGATCATGCTACCACTGAAAGTGGCCGCGCCAATCACAAGGCCAAGTATGCCGGATATCTCGTTGATAAGGGCGTGGCTTTTCCCGGTCGATGTCAGTTCGACAAAAGAAACCAGGAAAGCCGCCACGCCGCCAGCCCCGTGCTGGAATGCCACCATGGCCGGAATCTGGATCATATTAACCGATTTCGCCAGTAGCAGTCCGGCGGCAGTGCCGATGGCGAGCGTTATGATGACAGCGACAGGATCGTGTATCCCGTGTCGCGCCACTACGAGCAGAACCGCGCACAACATTGCGAATGCCGCAGTCCGGTTTCCAAACTTTGCGCCGGGCGGAGTGCGAAATCGGGATATCCCGAAAATCAGAATGAATATTATCAGAAAATCGACAAGAGAGTTGTTCAAAATATCCTTGAATCCCATGATGAAAACAGCCTCATTTGTTTTTCTTGAAATATGACAGCATCCTGTCCGTTATTGCGACCCCCCCGATTATGTTGAACGAGGCTGTCGCCAGCGCTAGACATGCAAGCATTTTCTCGATGCCTTTGATGTTGGTCGAAAACAGGATCAGCACCCCGAGGATAGTTACGGCGGAAATCGCGTTAGTCATGGACATCAGGGGCGTGTGCAGCAGCTGTGGTACTCGTGAGATCAGTATATACCCCACGACGAATGAGAAAATCATGACGCCAAGCATCAATAGAATATTTGTCATCTGGTACTCTCCGGTTTCACTTTAAAGCCCCCCCCATGGCCTTCAGGGCACCTTGATGAAAGATTTCGCATTCATGAGTCACAAGAGTGCTGGCGACGATTTCATCTTTCGTGTTGAATGTGCCGAGACCGCCCTTGAAGAGGTTTTCGATGTAATAAAACATATTGTTGGCATACATCCACGAGGAATGAACGGGCACCGAACCTGGAATGTTCTTGATCCCGCAGATATCAACGTTGTGGGCAGTAGAATGACATCCCGGTTTTGTCATCGCGCAGTTGCCCCCCTGATCTATCGAGACATCTATGATGACCGAACCCGGTTTCATTCTCTTTATCATATCTTCAGTGATAAGGATGGGAGCCACCTCGCTGGGTACCAAGGCGCTGAGGATAATAATGTCCGAATCCACGACGACCGGGTCTATCGCCGCACGTTCTTTTTTGAGCCATTCGGGTGACAAAGCCTTTGCGTAGACGCCGTCGCTCATAGCAATTTCGGGAGGCATGTCGAACCCCGCCGTTTTGATCCCGAGCGATTCCGCCTCTCTCCTCGCGTCCGGCCTGATGTCTATGCCTTTAACAGTTCCGCCCATTCTCTTTGCGGCCGCTATGGCCTGCAGCCCGACGACCCCTGTTCCAATCACCAGGATATTCGCCGGTTTAGTCACGCCTATCGACGTGCCTATCATCGGAATAAATTTTGAAAACTGGTTTGCCGCAATCAGAACAGACTTGTAGCCCGTTATGGTACTCATCGATGTCAGGGCATCCATTCGCTGCGCCCTCGATATTCTCGGAATGCCGTCCATCGTGAACGCCGTCACTCCTTTGTCCCTCAGTTTCTTCACCATATCATGGTTTGAAGGAGCGGCCGGGTGCAGGAATGTTACGATGTACTGCCCTTTGCGCAGCATATCTGTTTCGTGCATGCCGGCTTTCTCGTTGAACATGGGTTCCTTGACTTTCAATACGACATCCACAGTTTCGTACAGGGTGCGTGCATCTTTTTCGATTTTCGCTCCCGCCTTCTCATAATCCCCGTCGAACTGAAACACTCCGGCTCCTGCATTGGTTTCGACAATTACCTGGAACCCCATTGCTTGATACTTCGCGATGTTTTCAGGAAGGGCCGCAACCCTGTTTTCTTGTGGCATTATTTCCTTCGGTATTCCGAGCAGCATATCCGTTTCCTTCCTTTCTTATTAATCGTTATGAAATCTCCAGTGAACGCTTGATTCTTTCATGAGAAACGATAAGCGCCTTCTGAAATATGGGCGGTTGTGGCGCCACTGATAGTTTTGTTAGGTGTTCGAGCGTCTGAGATGCTACCTGCGCGATGTCGTTTTTTTCGGTCGTTTTGACCTTTGAAGCATTCGTAAAAAGACGATCCAGTGCATTTGTTGCCAGAATTCTCACATCGAGATAGAGGTCTTCTCGGGTTACTATTTTAAGCATCTCATCTATCAAGTCACTTGTGGGATTCTTTACCTGGCATGAAGCTTCTATTGCGGCTTCTCTCAGTCGCCAATTATCGTTGTATCTTATGAGCCGACTAAGGTCTTTCTGGTGGCTGTCCAGTTGCTTTTTGCTCTTCAGTCCCTCCAAAACTTCAATGACTTTGTCCCATTCTTCGAGGTTGTCAAAAATACACTTCTTCATGATTGCTCCCCCAGTTCTATTTTCTTAAGAAATGAAACGTGCGGAGAGTATACGACACTGGCAAACAATCCATCACGTTTGTTTAGCTATATGTTCAAATTCCATGCCAAAACCTTAATTGGTTGTAAAAATGAGCTTTTATAAGGCTTTTCGGGGAATTATTGTTCGTTTGATTGGGAGGGATTGGTGCAAAAGGCAACGTTGTGTTGCATTATGCAACGAATTGAAAATTAAAGATCACTAATCATCTTTGATATCCAGTCTTTTCATCATTCGCCATAAAGTGGAGCGGTTTATTCCAAGTATTTCCGAAGCCTTGGCCTTGTTTCCCCCGGTTGTCTTCAGGATATCCAGAACATGGCTCCTGCCAACCTGCTCCAGCGTGACAACTTCCTCTGAGTCTTCACCGCCGCCGTGCTTAAGGCTGAAATCCATAACAGATGGCGGTAAACTTTCAGCGGTGATTTCGGTTTGGGTCTCAAGCAATGTGGCGCGTTCAATTACATTCTCAAGCTCTCTCACATTTCCTGGCCATGAATATTCCTCTAAGAAAAGTAAAGCTTCCGATGAAATGGAAGTGATATTTTTGTTGTTTTCGCGAGAATAGATTTTTAGAAAATGTCGTGCCAGTATCCCGATATCTTCCTTTCTCTCTCTAAGCGGCGGCATATTAATTGTTACAACGTTAAGCCTATAATAGAGGTCTTCCCTGAAGCTTCCTTCTTTTATCATATGCTCAAGGTCTTTGTTGGTTGCCGCAATAATTCTCACGGAAATCTTTCTTCTTTCGGTTGAACCCACAGGCTGGATTTCGCCGTCTTCAAGCACCCTTAAAAGCACTTGTTGCATCCCTGAATCTATGTCGCCGACCTCATCGAGGAAGACCGTCCCCCCTTCGGCAACTTCAAAAATGCCGCGTTTGTCTTTGACTGCTCCGGTAAAGGCTCCCTTAACGTGCCCGAAAAGTTCACTTGCAAGCAGATTTTCGTTCAACGCAGCACAATTTACCGGAAGAAAGGGTTTCGAAGCCCTGAGACTGTTGAAATGAACAGCTTTTGCGACAAGCTCTTTTCCAGTCCCGGTTTCTCCTCTCACAAGTATAGTTGTCTTCGAATTGCACACCTGATTAATGAGCTTGAAAACACTGATGATACCCTCGCTCGAACCAATTATGCTGTCGAACTTGTATTTCTTTTCGAGCTGACTTTGCAGCAATGTGTTCTTTGTTACCAATTCGCGCTTTTCGAATACCTTTCTAACCACAAACTTCAGCTCTTCCATGTCAAACGGCTTAAGCACATAATCGTCAGCCCCCTCTTTCATTGACGAAACGGCGGTTGTAACGGTACCGTATGCCGTTATGATTATGAAGCTTATGTCTTTATCGTAATTCTTAACCGCTTTAAGAACTTCCAAGCCATCGATGCCAGGCAGTTTCATATCCGATATCACGAGATCGTAGTTATTTTCATCTAATCTTCTAAGGGCGTCCTCCCCTGAATCAGATGTATCGGCGGCATATCCTTCCTTTTTCATAAGATATTGAAGGCCGTCCCTCATTTTATTATCATCTTCAACAATAAGAATTCTGTAAGCACCCATCGCGACACCTTTTTACCAATTTTTATTTATCCACAGGCAATTCAATAGTGAAAGTAGTTCCTGTCTTTGTTGTTCCCTCGCAAATGCTTATCGCCTTGATATCTCCGCCGAGCCTTCGAATCATCTGATAACAGATAAAAAGTCCTAGACCTGTTCCTTTCCCAGGTTTCTTTGTAGTAAAAAAAGGATCGAATATTTTTCCAATAATATCCTTAGGTATGCCTGGGCCACTGTCCGAGACATCAACCCTGATTTTTTCAATTACCGGAATATACTTTGTTGTAATTTTAATTTCACCCCCGTCGGGTGTGGTATCTATCGCGTTAGCGACGATGTTTGTTATTATTTCCTGTACAATGCTCATGTCCGCTTTTACGCTTGGGATGTCTTTTTCATAATCCACAAGAAGAGATATCCCTCTTGATTTTCCATGTGGCCCAGCTATCGTCAAAAGCCTTATAATGACATCGTTAACGTTAGTGCTTTTGGTGTCATCTATAGTATGGTGTGAGAAACTAAGAAGATTTTTTACGATCTGACCACCATGCTTCACTTCGTCTTCTATAGTGGAAAGCCTTTCATCTAAAAGGCTTAAGTCATTTCCATTGAGTTCACTTCGAGCAATTTGTGCATATAACAATGCGTTTGCAAGCGGCGTGTTCAGCTCGTGTGCAAGCCCTGCCGTTAAAAGGCCGAGAGCAGCAAGCTTGTCTTTTTGAACAACCTCAAATTCCAATTCCTTTTCATACTCATATTTTGATTTAAGAATATTAACAATCAATGTTGAAACTATAAACGACATAACAAGAACACCGACCGTAACAAGCAATACGTAAATAAGAGTTTCTTTTTTCAACTTTTCGATTTGTGAAAGCGTTTCTTTTGTATCTTGCTCCGCTATGATGTACCATGAATGTGCCCCATATTCTCTTTGTACATGAAAAACGTCATGCCCTCTGTAATCCTTTATAACTATCGCTGATGATGATTGTTTGTCCTTTTTTACAACTAGAGTTCTGTCTTTTAAGGTCTTGGCGCCGAAGCGAGATTCGGACAGGAAGTATCCATTCTTGTTGACTATATACACCTCGCCGGTTCCTTCGATTTCGCTTTCTTTAAGTATTGCGCTAACATAGCGGAAGTCGACAATGCTGCAAAGATGCTTTAATCCGCCCTCTATAACTTCGATATCGGAACATATAACGAACACCGGGACATCTCTTTTTGATATTTTAGTTAAAAAAACATCGCTTGTTTCGGTTGCGAGATCATTTTTCTCTGAAACATATTTGCGAATATCATCAATTGACTCTTTAGAAAGCCCATGAGAGGTTATAAGAGGGCGGCCAGAATCGTCAGTTAGAGCAATGCCTATATACATTCTATATTGCTTCTTAAAATTCTCTATTTGAAATCTTATAAAGTCTTCGTTCTTCTTCGATTCTGCAACAATGTTTGACATGACCTGCATATCACTGATTCTTTCTTGCATAAACCGATCAAGTGAGTTTATGTTGCCATCGGCAAGGTCGATCAAGTGCAACGCAGCCTTGTCCTTGATAAGCTTTTCGCCCTGTAAAATAATTCTTCTCGAAAGCAAAGCCAATGGTATGATAGCAACGATAAAAAACACGGCCATTAGCGATATTCTGATTTTTTCAAAACTCAACGTGCCCATCTCTTTATCCCATAAACAAAGTCATTCGCTCACGAATCTGTATTATATAGCATTTTGCGAAGACGTCGCATATTCAATGGCGTATTCCTTTGATTGCCCTGTGTGCCTGCATTCCAAGTTGCCTGAGAGTCGAATTAATCTGTGTTGTCATTTAAAGGAAGAGATGACTCACCATACATAGACGATCAAATGCGACAGCAACTGCAGACACGAAAAGTCGAATATCAGAACCGCAAGAACAATAATACCCATGGCCTGTGACAAAAACTGTGCTACGGCAACAGTTGGGGCGAATCCTGAACAAATGCTGCGAACTAAACGGCAGGCGCCCATGTCATCCGCCGAAACAGGCCGGATTCATCTGTTCTGCGTACATCCCTGATTCCAGTGCCCTCATGACCAATCAGATATACGAACAGCGTTTGTATATTATCAAAGGCGGCTGATTTCTGTCTGATGGCTGTATTTCACCGCACCTGCGTTTCTGCAATAAATGGAGAAGTCGCAGTTTCGCGATGTGTTCCTTTGACACCGGATTTTCGACAATTTTGAACAAAACTTTGGTGGCCATATCTATCAAGCGACACACCCAACACCGCAAAAATTGTATATTTCTCGGACTTTCCGAATTTCCCGCACCCTCATGAGCCGTACCGAAAACAACCGGGAATCACAACGGGTTACACCGCGTCACACCAGTGGGTCGTGCCGGTTGATATCTTCGTTCCAGCATCGCCGTATTTCATCTGAAAAACGGAACCCAAATTTTTAGTTAATTCTCATTTTGCTCCATTTTCGACAGTTTCGCACAACGGCTGGTTGCCGGTAACGGGCTGTGGAACCGACGGAATCGGCAAAATATCTCATTTTCGCGGACCGCTACAATTTCCGGTACCCTCATGGATGAATGTAAAATCGATGTGTTTTATAAATGATTTCAATGGCATTCAAGGGCCTTTCAATGCCCGTTGTATTTGCTCGCTGGATTTCTCCCGCACGGAAGCGAATTAATTCTTTTCCGCGCTCCGGCATAGTGTCTCGTCAAACCCCATGAACCACATGCCTGTGAAACCAGCCATGGCGGCGGGTGCGCGAAACCATCGCACCGTCTGCAACCAGAAGCGGCCAGTTTCGAATATGCCGCGTTTTCATTTAGGAAGCCGCTCCATCTATCCAACGGCGCGGGGCGCGAGAACCCGGCGCTGTGTGCCGAAAAACGAAAAAAGAACT
>JBAYFV010000011.1:0-26825 GCA_041666985.1 Victivallales bacterium | reverse complement strand
TTTGAGGTAATTTCAAAATTGCCGAATCCAAGGTAGGGATGGCTCTCCGAGCCGTCCGTTTTGAGGCGGCGCGTTACGGAGAACGCGCCCTACCTTCGCCAATTTTGAAATTGGCTCATTTAACCACAGAACACACGGAACACGCAGAAGATATATATAAGGACTCTGTGTAATCTCTATGTGTTCTGTGGTTGAAATCCTATTTTAGTTCTTCCAGGATCTTTGCGAGGATCGCAGGGACTTCTTCCATTCTGCCTTCGCCATCATCTCCGCAGGCGACCCTTCCGCTTGTCGGGCCGCAGAAGACAACTCCGCGTTCTTTGAGAATTTTGCAGTTGCTCCGGACTGCGGGATGTTTCCACATTTTCGGGTTCATGGCGGGTGCGACAAGGATTTTCCCCGTATGTGAAAGGGCATAGGTGGAAAGGGCGTCGTCAGCTATTCCGTTTGCGAGTTTTCCGATAAAATCAGCGGTGCAGGGTGCTATCACCAGAAGTTTTGCGCGGTCGGAAAGTTCGATGTGCCCGGGCTGCCAATCCGGCATTGTCCATAAATCCGTGATCACAGGATTGCGTGAGAGTGTCAGAAAAGTCTGGGGGCAAACAAGTTTCTGGGCCGAGGCTGTCATTATGACAACCACATCCGTTTCTTTTTTGACAAGCTGGCTTGTGAGGTCGGCCGCCTTGTATGCCGCAATCGAGCCGGTTACGCCAAGGACAACTGTCTCCTTCATGAGCTCCCCCTTAGTAGTTTTGTTCTAACTGACAGTAATTTTGATTTCAATGATAAAATCCCGAATCTTCGAGCCGTTTCGTGCTTTTGTGAAGCATTTCAATGAGATTGTCCATGTCTTTCACGGCCTGTTCAAGATCTCTGTTGACAATCAGGTAGTCATAGTCTTTCCAATGGTCGAGTTCGGATTTTGCGTCATCAAGCCGTTTGCGGATTGATTCCTCTTTTTCCGTGTCTCTTGAGCGCAGCCGTCTTTCAAGTTCCTCGAAACTGGGAGGCCCGAGGAAAACACATTCCGAACATTTTTCGAGAAGTGAATATTTCTTCGACGATTCCCTGATCTGGAGGGCGCCCTGGACGTCTATGTCGAGAAGGACATCCTGTCCGGCAGTGACGCGTTCTATGATTTCACTCCTCAAAGTCCCGTAAAGATTTCCATGGACATTGGCGTGTTCAAGGAACTCATTGTTTTCGACCCTGCGCTGAAATTCCTTTTTCCCGATGAAATGGTAGTCTTTCCCGTCAATCTCCCCTTTGCGGGGTTCGCGCGTGGTGCATGAGACCGAGAACTTCAGCTCCGGATGTCTTTCACGAAGCAGGTTGCAGACAGTTGACTTCCCCGCGCCGCTGGGTCCGGATACAATCAGCGCTATTCCCAATCTGGATGGTTTCATGTTTTCAGTGTCCCGGATTTTGATATTCTGATTTTGATTTCCAAGGGGGTAATATAGCGTCTGAACTCCGGATAAACCAGTCTTTATCGCGAGAACATTCACACCCTGTTTCAGGGTTGTTTCTTTCCGTCAATTTTTTTTATCTGGAAACGGCGGCGAAATTGTTTTGGCGCAAGTCCGGCATGGCGGCGGAATTGCAGCGTGAAATAACTGTTGTCTGAAAAACCGCACTCCAAGGCGATTTCACCGATGCGCATGGCTGTATTGGACAGCAGTCCGGAGGCGCGCTGGACCCGGAGGTGCAGCAGATAATCCAGGGGTGCTGCGTGATAATACTTTTTGAATTCGCGGAAAAATACGGCGCGTGACATGTTGGTGCGGGCGCACATTTCTTCAATCGTGAATCTGTGGGTGGGATACCGTTCCATTTCTCCGGCGAGCTTTCCAAGCAGGTGCGGTGTGCTGTTATTTGATGAAGCGGTATTGTCGGCGGTATAGCACTGGCAGATGAAACCGATGAATTGCATCAGCATTCCCGATGCGACGAATTGATAGCCCGGGTTTTTCCTGTCAAGAACCGCCCGGAGTCTTTCAAGATGCTCGCCGCACTGGTTGAGTTGTTCGAAATTCAGCCGGAATCTCTGCTTGAAGCGTTCACGGTCTCTCGAATGGCGGTCTATCATGAAAAGTACCTGATAGCCTGTATTTGTCGGCAAGTCCAGAAGCGGCAGGTTAAGCTTTTTAAAGTCAACCAGGATGTTGTAATAGGTAAAATGCTCCGATGCCTCATAGGAATGAATTTTTGTTCCTGAGATTACGAAAATGTCTCCGCTGCCGATATCATAGCATTGACCTTCTATTTTATGCCGGCAGACACCGTCGGTTACCAGCACGATCTCATCGAAATTCTCATGGATGTGCGGAGCTATAGGACGGGCATTTTGTATTTTTTGTACCGCCACCGGGAAATCCTGATCTTTAAAAGCGTATGAACGCAACACCATCCCGTAATTTTCATTGATTTTAAGCATATTGATACGATTGTTATATTATTCGAGATTATAATTATAGATGTTTTAGCTCAAATGCCGTATAATAACAGGTAGATTATTAAAATTCAAACTATTTGCCAAAGTTCAAACTATCATTATGAAAAAAATGTCAGAATGGTCTAATCCGGGATCTGATTACCGCTCAAAAGTCTTTTGGGCGTGGAACGGCAAACTGGAAACTGATCGGCTATGCCGCCAGATCGGGAACATGGCGCAAATGGGGCTTGGCGGATTTTTCATTCACGCCAGAACCGGGTTGTCCACCAAATACCTTTCGGATGAATGGTTTGAATGCGTGAGCGCATCCGTTGAAAAGGCGAGGGAGCTGCATTTGGAAGCATGGTTATACGACGAAGACCGCTGGCCTTCCGGCGCCGCCGGCGGACTGGTGACCGGGAACAGTGAGTTCCGGGCCAGCTGTCTGAAAGCAAGTATTGTTGATACCCCGGCGACAGATGCCATCGCCAGTTTTCCCGCCGAAACCGGATATTATCAGTTCCGGGTTGAAGCTGCACAGCCGAGCAACTGGTACAACAATCAGACTTATCTTGATGTGTTCAACCCAGACGCAGTCAAATGCTTCATTCAAACTACACATGAAGCCTATCGGAAACGTTGTCAGGATGACTTTGGCGGCGTGATTCCGGGAATTTTCACCGATGAACCATATTATGGCTGGAGCTGCCTGGACGAATATCAACGCTGTCTGCCGTGGACGAAGCGTATGCCGGAACTGTTCAAGGCGCGTTACGGTTATGATTTGCTGCCGGAGCTGCATCTGCTCTTTTATGATGACAAGACAGGACGGCATTGCCGGGTGCGCTACCATTTCCATGCCTTGCTGACAGAGCTTTTCATGGAAAATTTCATGCGCCAGATTTATGAATGGTGTGATTTGCATAAATTGAAATTTACCGGGCACATGAATGGCGAAGATCAGCTTTGGACACAGGCCGGCATGCATGGAAGTTCCATGCGTTCATACGCGTATCAGCACATCCCCGGAATTGACCATTTGACCGAGTACCGGGGACTATACGCCACCATTAAGCAGGCGTCCTCGGCGGCAAGGCAGCTGGGACGCCGCTGGCGTTTGTCGGAAACCTATGGCTGTACCGGCTGGGATTTTCCGCTTGCCGGACACAAGGCTGTCGGCGACATCCAATTTGCGCTCGGCATCAACCAGCACTGCCTGCATCTGTACTGGTACGACATGGGAGGGGAGGGCAAGCGTGATTTTCCCGCATCAATCGGACATCAGTCGTCATGGTGGACCGAATACCGCAGCGTTGAAGATTACTTTGCCCGCCTGCATGCCGTTACTTCCGAAGGCGGGGAAGTGCGTGATATTCTGGTGATCAACCCGGTGGAAAGCATGTGGCTGCTGATTGAATCCGGTTGGACGTGTTCGGCGGAGAAAAATTTTCTCGACGATGATCGCCGGGAATTGCAGAACCGCCTGTTGAATGCGCATCTTGATTTCGATTACGGTGACGAGGGGCTGATGGCGTTGATGAGCAGTGTGCTTGTAAGTGAAAGCGGAGCATGTCTGACTGTCGGCAAGGCTACATATCGTGCCGTTATCGTCCCGTCGTGCCTGACCGTCAGGCGCTCAACGCTGGCGTTGCTGCTTGAATTTCAAAAAGCCGGCGGGCGGGTGATTTTTGCCGGAACTCCGCCCCGCATGCTGGAGGGAGAGAAAGCGGAAGCTCTGACGGAATTTATTGCCAAGTGTGTCTCCTGCCGGATTGATGCAGTGGTGCAATACGTGGAATTTTGCCGACGGGTGTCGGTTGCCGATGCCGCTGGAAGTGAACTTCCGGGTGTGCTGCACCTGTTGCGCCATCATGACGACGGATATTATCTGTTTGTCTGCAATACCGGATATTCGCTGGAACAGCAGGCGGACGTTTCTCCGGTGATTGGTCCGCTGCTGGAAGAAAGACGCACCGCCTGTCCAGAAGTTCTGATTAGGTTGCAAGCCGGTACTGCGACACCGGAAGAATGGGATGCGATGACCGGAAAACGTTTTCGTCCAGAACTGATTGACGGCGGAATAATTCGCACTTCGTTGCCGCCGCGGAGCAGTCGCCTTTACTTCTTCCCGTTTATTGCAGGAGTGGAGTTGCCGCAGCATGAAAATCAGGTTACGGTGAAGACTGAACCTTTGACGGGGGACTGGCAGATCGGCTTGAATGAACCGAATGTGGTGGTTCTTGACAGTCCTGAATATATGATTGGCGGTGATGCCTGGCATTCGGGAATGGACGTGCGGCAGGTTGACCAACTGGCTCGGGAGCGGGGCGGTTTGCCAAGACGGCATAGCCTGAGCGCCCAGCCATGGAGTTTGCCGGAAAATCCGATCCGGCAGCATGTTGGCATGGCCTACAGGACAAACTTTGAACATGTTCCGGAACGTGGTATAATTCTCGGCGGCGAATATCATGGAGGCGTGATTAAAGCCAATGGACATGAACTGAAGACAACGGAATTTCAATGGGTGGACGAGTCGCTGACTTTCTTTGCCATCCCTCCGGAATATCTTAAGACCGGGGTCAACGAGATTGAAATAAGCGCTTTTGTCAGTGAAACGGTATCGCTGGAGATCTGGTATTTGCTGGGTGATTTCGGCGTTCGGCTCAACGGAAAGGAAATTATTGTTACTGCGCCTATTCGCAGTTTGGCGGTTGGGAACTGGGTTCCGCAGGGGCTGCCGTTTTATTCAGGTGCGGTGGAATACCGGCGACAATTGAATGTCGGGGCTGGGAGTTTCCTGCAAATTCCTGGATTCCGCGGCACACTGGCGCAGGTGCTGGCGGATGGCCGTGTTCTGGGGACACTGCTGCAGGAACCGTATGAAGTGGCATTGCCGGAAGGATTGAGGGAAATAATCATCAGGATTTTCGGTAGTCGCCATAATTCGCACGGTCCGCTCCACAGTAAATCGGCGACCCCGTATGTCGGCCCGAGCTCATTTGGGCCGGAACGATCAAATTATCTCGGATATTGGCAGTTGAAAAGTTACGGTTTAAGCGACAATCCGTGCGTACTGGTGAAAAAAAATAAATAAGGAGAAGGAACCATGAGAAGGAAGTTCACACTCATTGAGCTCCTCGTCGTGATTGCGATCATCGCAATTCTCGCGGGAATGCTGTTGCCGGCGCTGAAGAATGCCAAGGATACCGCCAAATCCATTGGCTGCATAAATAATCTGAAAAACATGGGCGCTGCCCATGACATGTACCAGTCGGATTATAATGGTTATTTAGTGCCGCATTCCTACACATATTGCTGGGAGGAAAATCTGGCTGTTTATTTAGGATATTCAGGCTACAGCGGAATAGCCAGTCCAAGAGTTAAACCAGGAAATGTTTTTACCTGTCCGGTGCTGCCTGGCGGAAGTGATGCCAACGGCTACTATCCTTCATTTGCAAGAAATGTTGAACTCGGCATAGGTGCCGGCTATAGACAGGGAGTGTATAAGCTTTTTGCATTCAAGAGACCGGAAGGAAAAGTGTTTGTGGCTGACGGAGTCCAGGATAATATTACATCAACTACCCGTTTTTGCCCCCGTGAGTATAACGCAACCGGAGATCTCAGTATCCGTCACCCTGGAAAGAAAGCGAATATCGCGTTTCTTGACGGGCATGCGCAGGGTTATGGATGTCCCCCGGTCCCGTCACTGGCGCCTACCTGGCAGATAGGATCGCGGTGGATGTCGCCCGGATACGAACCGCCGGACGGATTATAACGCTAAGCAATGAGATTGAACAACCAAGAAATTATGGGGCTAGATGTATACAGAAAATGATTTTTCAAGTAAACTGTCAAATGTCGGCAATGAATATCGCCCGGTTCCATTCTGGTTTATGAACCATTATTTGCGGGAAGATGTGTTGCGGTGGCAGATTGGCGAGATGTTTGAAAAGGGGTTTGGCGGCATCATGTTTCACGGTCGTGACGGACTCCGTTCAGAATATCTTGAGAAAGAATGGGAGGACGGGCTTGGATGGAGCATTGACGAAGCGGAAAAAAATGGAATGTCGGTCTGGCTTTATGATGAGAACCACTATCCTTCAGGTTCGGCAGGGAACGCAATTTTCAGGAGATATCCGGAAAACACCATGATGAGTCTTGCGGTTCTGCATGAGGAAATCATTGCGGCAGGCCGGAGTTTTAAATTTGCCGTCCCTGAAGGTGTATGCGTAAAATTTGCATTGGCATTTCCGGCAGACGGCGAAGTTCAGAAGCTAGACCATTCTCCCGACGCTGTAGAATTCTACTGGAAGAATAATTCAAAGCGGCCTCTGACCGTTCTGCTTCTTCATGCGGTGCGTGAATGGCCGATTCCCAGCCAGTACTTTCCATTTTATCCGGATTACCTCGATCCTGTGGTGACGAATGAATTCATAGAAATGACCTATGGCTGGTATGTTGAAAAGTTCAAGGGGAAAATGGGCGGAACCATCAAGGGGATTTTCACGGACAACTCCTGTTTCAATTTCGGCCGTATCAGGCGCAGCGTCGCCTGGACTCCGAAGCTGCCGGAGCGGTTTGAACAGGAAACCGGACTTGAACTTGAAAGCGTACTTCCAGGTGTTTTTTGCCGGACGGCGAAATTTCAACGGGACCGGCTTCTTTTCTGGCAATTCCTCGGTGATGAATACCTCCGGACATTTGTCCATCCGATCCGTGATATTTGCAAGCGGAATAAAATTGTCTCAACAGGACACTACTGCATAGAGGATGGCAGTGCCGAACATATTCGCCAGATAGGCGACCGCTACGACCTTAAGCGCGGACAGACACTGGCCTGTGTTGATATGCTTGGGCGCAAGATTGGAGAGGATCTGTTTGAAAACAAACATCAGATTTGCGCCTCGATGCGGGGAACGGCTGATGCCGCCTATTACAGCAACGGCTCACGGGTCATGTGCGAATGCCTGGGGCTTATGGGAGGGTGGAAGCTGGATCTTGGAGAGATGAAGAGGGTCACCGGTTTCCTTGCCGCGCAAGGCATCGATATCTTTGTCCCGCACGGTCTCTACTATTCTATTGCCGGGACACGGAAATGGGAATGTATCCCGGATCACTATCATAATCCGATGTGGAATTATTACCGTGAATGGACTGACTGGATATCGAAAATAAGTTTCCTGATGGCCTATTCCGACAGAACCGGCGCGCTGGCGTTGCTGCATCCTGCGACAACTTTGAGGAGTTATATCGAGCTTGGAGCGGAATTTGATCCTGACTGCCCGATTCCCGCGTCGGATCGCGGATCAGAGTGCGATTTGACCGATTTCACCTTCCGGACGACTGTCAATCATCTTGTCAAAAACAACATCGAATTTGACATTATTGATGAGCTTTTCCTGCAGCAGGCGGAGATTCAGGGAAACCATCTGGTGTTGAAAGCCGGGAACGGGACAGTTCGTGAACTGTCTGTAGTCATTCTCCCCTGTTGTAAAGTACTGGAAAAAGAGAGCGTGACACTTCTCAAGAACTTCCGTGAAAACGGCGGTAGAATCATCACCGTCAACTCCCGCGTTGAAAGCGTCTGCAGCAGGAGTGATAAATCTTTTTCAAAGTTGCCTGGAAATGATCTGCCCGGGGATTTGCATCTTGAATTCGGAGCGGAAGACAACGCCCCGCTTGCAGAGGCAATCTTCTTCATCCGTAACTGTGTGCCGCAACAGGTGACGATATCTCCGGGCTCATGCGATATTGTCTCCAGAGTATGGAAGAAATGGAACCATTGTTTCTTCATGCTGCATAATGCGACAGACCGTACGGTTGACGGTATTCATGTGAGGATTGAAAGCGACCAGGAGCCTTTTCTTCTCGATCTGCACTCGAATTCTCTCAAGAGGATCGTAAATGCGGGCGATGAAAAACATGAATTCACCTGCGATTTTTCTCCCGGGGAAACACATATCCTGGTTTCTGGAGACACATTGTCCGCCACCGAAGAATTTACGAAAACGGATTTCAAAGGCGGAACAAAATTACCTGTCGACGGAGATTGGGAATTCATCCCCTTCAAGGACAACGTTCTGCCTCTGCGCAACGGAGAAGTAAAAAACTGCGACATGCGACAAATCCATGTCTTCCGTTTTCAGATCCGTGATATTCCCGAAAATATTAAAGTCATTTTTGACAGGGAGATGACAAAGTCGGAGCTGCTGTGCAATGAATATTCTTTTCGCTTTAAATGCCGTGTAAACGGGCGCTTGGCCGATAATATCCGCCCCGGATCCTATATGGATTACTTCATGTTTGAAACCGACATCGCCGCACTGGTTCAGAAAGGGGAAAACGAGATTTCCATCGAATACACATCCGAATTTCTGGAAACAGACCGGAAATGTCATACCCCGTTTATCGTCGGGGCATTTCAACTGTTTCCAGAAGGTGACGGCTTTGTCATCGGGCATCCAGAGAAATTGCGACCAGCCGGCGACTGGTGTGAACTGGGCTATCCGTTTTATGCGGGGGAGGCCGCATATCGTAAGACAATCGTCCTTCCGGAAAGCGGCAGTGGCAGAAAGTTGCTTTTATCTCTCGGCAACTTGTCCAACGCCACAGAGGTTTTTGTCAACGGGCAGTCTTTGGGGAGACGAGTTCTGCCGCCGTGGAATTTTGACCTTTCCAAGTTCAGTAAAGAAAAGACACTGGAACTTGAAATCCGGATCATCAATACTCCGCAAAATCTTTTCTGCATGGAAAGGATTGCAAGCGGACTGTTTGGTCCGGTTGAAATAATCACTCTTTGAAATTTAAGTTTTTAACAATAGAGGAGTTGTGCAATGAAGAAGTGGACATGCCTAATCATCGGAGGGATTTTCGCGAATCTCGCGGTTGGAAATGAACTGACGTTGGTCGACAACGGAAAACCGAATGCGAGCATAATCCTGGCTGAAAAACCTACCAATGCGGCTCAGTTTGGAGCGTATGAGCTGCAGCACCACATTAAACTGATCACCGGAGCGGATTTGCCGATAAAAAATGATGGTGCAGCCGACGGAATAAACATCTATGTCGGTGATAGCGACGCGGTCAAGAAGCTTGGGGTTGATTGCTCTCAGTTTGGGAAACAGGAATACCTGATCAAGTTCTTTCCGAAAGCGATTGTCCTGGCCGGAAAAGATAAAATAGATCTTGGAAAACCGGTTTATGATTATCTGCAAAACAATAATGCGGTGAGTACCTGGCCGTCCGTCTACGATGAAATCGGCACCATGAATGCCGTCTATGACTTTCTGGAGAAATATTGCGGGGTTAAATGGATCAACCCGACCGATGCGGGAATGATTCTGTCTGAAAAGAAGACACTGCTTGTTTCCGGATCGGAACAACGCCGCCATCCATTCATGCTTTACCGTGGCGGGTCAGCCGGGACTGACAGTTCAGAAAAATATCAGCTTAATGGCGGATTCTGGCGAGACAAAACCGGAGAAGGTGAAAGATATAATAATGAGGCCTATGGAAAGGCTTTTGGAAAATTCAGCGACCAAAACCAGAAGAACATGGCGAAAAGAGCCCAAAATCGACTGTTCATGTATCGGATGAAAGGAGGAGGAGAAAAATCTCAATGTAATCATTCATTCTATAATTTTTATGATCGTTTCTGGGATGTGAAGAGCGTTAATTATGAAGTGCAAAGACCAGAATATTTTGCCAAAGGTTACCAGGACCAGCCACCGCAACTTTGTTACAGCAATGATGCCACGGTTCAACAGGTTGTGAAAGATGTCCGTGATTATTTTGATAATGGTGGTTATCGGAAACGCATGAGTAATATTCCTGCCCCAGGATATCATTGGGGAGAAAATTTTTACGCCTTGGAACCGATGGACAACTCTGCTTTCTGTAAATGTGAAAAATGCGTCAGCCAATTTGAACCGAATCGCAGAGATGATAAATCAGAGTCCAGTACGTACTGGTTCAGGTTTGTCAACCGGGTTGCAAAAGAGATTAAAAAATCACATCCTGACAAGAAGATCTCGACGTTGGCTTATATGACCCATGAGGGGCTGCCCACCGGGTTTAAGATGGAGGACAATGTGGTTGTCCATTTCTGCATCAGCTACAACCGGACGCCCTATAATACTGCAGGATTGAAAAAGCAGTTGGATCGTCTGCGTGAATGGGACAAAAAAGGAGAGGTTCCCATGTATCTCTGGCTCTACAACACGTTCCCGCTTGAGATCGCCGACAACGGTAATTTTTTTTGTTTCCCGGGTTTCTTCGCCCATGAGGCAAAACGGCAATTCGATTTGTTTGAGAAGCTTAAGATCAAAGGAATATTTCATGCCGGATACAATGGTGAGGTTGACAATTATGTCACCTACAAGCTGATGGATGACCCGAAGCTGGATGTTGACAAGCTTCTTGAGGATTACTTCAGCGCCTACGGCCTTGCCGGAAAACCGTTGAGGAAAATGTATGAACTCATTGAGGAACGCTATTGCAATCCCAAGTACTATCCCAAAACAAGCAATGGCGAACCGTATGCGGATCATCAGACTGTTGGTATAGCCTGGGACTATTTGGGCAATGAGGAAACCATGAAACAACTCCAGGAACATATGGATCATGCGTATACATCGGCCAAAACCGACCAGGAAAAACAGTTGGTCAAACTGTGGGATGATTCGGTCTGGTCCTACATGAAAACCGGACGTAAAACCTTTATCGAACGGAAGAGCTATCCTATTCCGGAAATAAATGCCCCGAAAGTCGGCAATGTAAACGGCGATATGGGCAAAGTGGACTGGAACAAGGCGGTGTCAATCGGCGAGCAGTGGTATAAGCGCGGCGGAAAAGAGCCGGCAAAATACAGGATGGGCGGAAGAGTCTGCCATGATGACGATTATTTATATCTGGAACTAATCGATCATGTCGACCCGAAAAGATTGGTGACCTCTCCGCAAATCGCCTGTTTTGATGACTGGGAAATCTTTATTGCCGGTCAACGCGCCCAGCCATTCAGACAGTATATGATCGGCCCAACGGCGATGACAGAAGGCATCTCGCATGGGGAAGTGAACTGGCGTCAGGGAGTCAAATCCGCTGAATACACTAAAAAGTCATTCGGAATGCAGGCCTATTCCGACACCAGCGGTGATAAATGGGTTCTTCAGCTCTGTTTCCCGTTGAAAGAGATGCTGGAGAAACCTGTGAAATCAGGCGATGATATATATGTCAATATGGTGCGGGTCAGAAATCCGCAACTGGCTGGTGAACGTCTTGGCGTCGACACATGGGTCGCCTATACCACGGTAAGTGATGTCGACCGACTGGCCAAAATCCATTTGGAGTAATTGCATCCTGAACAATTTTCAGAAAGTCAACTTTTACACACAAGTCTATTGCTAAATCGGAGGTCAAGCAAGGAAAAAGAAGCGGAAATTGTTAGCTGAAATGGTAAAAAAAACGTTTCGGGATGTATTTGAAAAGTAAAAATCAAAGAAGAAGTGATGGTCAAAAAGACCTTCACGGATTCAAGGGATTAAGACAATTATGAACATAAATCAATCAACGTTGGAGATCAGGCAAGTGCACGACATTCAACATCTCCCTCAATCTGGATGGCTCAGGAAACCTTTTAACCCAGGAAGAAACATGATGAACAAGATTGCCTTTTTAACAGCCGCCTCTTCTCTGCTGACGCCGCTGGCTTCGATTCATGCCGCAGACAACGACCGGGTGTTGGTGGTTCCAGCTGCGGCACAGAAGACGGCACGATCCGTGTCCATGGAGGAGGTCCCTCTGGCTGCTGTGCGCATCCATGACAACTTCTGGCTGCCGAAGCTGAAGACCTACAGGGACAACCTTGTCCCAGTTGTCTGGCCAAATCTCGCGCTGCCGGTAGACATGTTGAAAAGCGCCGCCACTCCCGAAAAAAAAACGTTGAAAGGTGATCATCCGTATATCGAAGGGGATGTGCACAAAATTCTGGAGGCCGCCTCTTGCTCATTGGTGCAGGAACCCTCTCTGGAGCTAGAGAGGAGGATCGATGAGTTAATCGCTATTGTGGGTGCCGCGCAGCAACCGGGCGGCGATGCCGATGCCTATGTCACTACCCACGGCCAGAAGCCGTGGAGCAATACGTACGGATGCCAGGAAGACGGATATGTGACGGGCTTCCTGATAGAAGGAGCGGTGGCTCACTACCGCACGACCGGCAAGAAAGCCTATCTTGATATCGCCTGTAAAGCTGCCGACTCCGCATGGCGCTATTTTGTCGAGCAGAAGAAGCCCGGTTTTCCCGGTCACGCCGGTATCGAACCCGCACTGGCCGAATTGTACCGTGTGACGGGGGATGTCAAATATCTCGACCTGTTGAGGGTGCTCATCGAAGCCCGCGGGCAGAGTCCCAACAGCGACCCCAGCGGGTATCATCAGGCCCATCTTCCCATCCGCCAGCAGAACGACATCAAGGGGCATGCGGTGCGTGCGATGTTTTTTGCCACGGGTGTTGCTGACCTCGGCATGGAAACCGGGGATAAGAGCCTGTGCGACGCCGCCCGCCGTCTGTGGACTAGCGCCACCAAGAGGAGAATGTACGTCACCGGAGGCGTCGGTTCGCGGCCGAAGCACGAAGCATTCGGCGAGGACTATGAATTGCCGAACCGAGAGGGGTATTGCGAGTCCTGCGCCAACTGCGGCCTAATGAACTTCGCCCACCGCATGCTTTGCCTAGATGGCGATGCCGAGGCTGCCGATGTGCTGGAACTGTCCCTTTACAACTCCATTCTGCACGGGATCTCGCTGGACGGCAAATCTACCTACTCCTACGCCACTCCTTTAAGCGATGCCAACCATTCCCGAGAAAGTTGGGGCATGTGTTGTCCTTCGACACTCTATCGCACGCTGATGCAGGTCGGCCGATATGTGTATGGGTTTTCGGAAAACGACATCTACGTCAACCTGTTCGTTGGCAGCACTGGCCAGGTGCCCCTGAAAGCCGGGTCTGTGCCCATCAGACAGGAAACGGAATATCCGTGGGACGGTGTTGTTTTGATCAGTGTCGAACCGGAAAAGGAGACGGAGTTCGCTTTGCATGTGCGGATTCCCGGCTGGTCGAATGGCGCCGCACTCCTCCTCAATGGTAAGAAGATCGAATCGTTGGACGTTGTGAAAGGTTATGCGGTCATTCGCCGCTCATGGCGGAAGGGCGACACGATCCAGGTCGATCTGCCGATGCCGGTCCGGCGAGTGGAAGCCCATCCTAACGTCATTGCCGACTCCGGAAAAGTGACGATCCAGCGGGGGCCTATTGTCTATGGAGTGGAGGCGAGCGACAATGACGGACGCTCCTTGGTCTCTCTCCCATCCAACCCGTGGTTCCAGATCGAGCACCTCCCGGATCTGCTAGGGGGCGTGACGTTGATTCAAGGCAAGACCATCGATGGGAAATCCTTCCAGGCAATCCCGTTTTATGCCTTGGCCAATCGCGGGATTTCGATCCAGGAGGTCTGGCTTTATCAGATTTGGAGGGGGGGGGTTCGGAAGGACGGATGGGAAGGAAAACTCTATCGCGAGTATTTGCCGTAACCGGATGGGGGGAAGACGATCGTGAATAAAGGTTCAGTCTGAAAAAGTAAACAGCAGTCCAAACGGTGATAACGAAGAACAGTATAATCACATCTTTAAGGGGGTTCAACGATGAAAACAGGTTATCAGAAAATACGGTCTGGAACAAAACGACTATTTATACTGGCGTGTATATTTTCAGGCATTCTTGCCTGTACTCAAAGCTTCGGGCAGGAATTGACACTGGTAAAAGACGGATCGTCGGCAGCGACAATAGTACTGGCTGATAAGCCGACCAGGGCGGCGCAGTTGGCGGCGTTTGAGATTCAGGAGCATGTCAGGCAAATAACCGGCGCATCCCTGCCGATCGTCGGCGAAGACGCAGAAGGCGATGGTATCAAGCTCTTTGTTGGGAAGTCAAAGGCCGCATCTGTGGCAGGTGTTCCCGATGATTTCAAGGATCAGGAATATGCCGTGCTGTTCAAGCCAAATGCCATAATAATGGCAGGCAATGACAAACAGGATTTTGGCAAGGTCAGCTACTGGCATGCCGGGAACCCTCAAATTGAGGGGGCGTATGACTACCTGAGCTGGCCGGAACTGTATGATGAAAAAGGAACGCTTCATGCGGCTTATGATTTTCTCGAGAAATATTGCGGTGTCAGATGGTTCGACCAGAGCGAATTCGGAACCGATGTGCCAAAGACCCGCACGCTGACCGTGACTGCCAGAGACTTGCGCCGTTCCCCCGCCTTCCGGTACCGGGGTGTATCTTTCTTCAAAAATAATTTTGATACTTTTGATCGTTTTGACCGTGAAGAGTCCTTGTGGACTATCCGGTGGAACGAGTCAACACCGAAGTACCAGGAATGGCTTGATCTCATTTATGAAAAAGGGCGGAAGCTGCCTGTCTGCTCACATCCGCACCGTTGGTTGTATTATGAACGCAGCCATGTTTTTGCTTTTCTTACACGGAGTAAAATAGGAGGGGAAGCCTTCGAGGCCAACCACTCTTTTTATCGCTGGTATGACCGGTTTTGGGAAAAGAATCCGGATAAACCTGATATCTTTGTGGAAAAGAAAGCTGATTGGTTTGCCAAAGGCTATCCGGATGCCAAGGTGCCCCCACAGCTCTGCTATTCAAATCCGGAAGTGGTCCAGCAATGCCTTGACGATGCACGAAAGTTCTTTGCCTTGCCCGAAGAGGAGCGGGGGAAAAGCAGGGCGGGGACGGATAAATTCTTTCCGGTCGTCCCCATGGATAACACCAGTTACTGCAAATGTCCGCGTTGCTCCAAGTTCGGTCCTGCAGAACGGGTTCACCCGGAATATTCAAGCGGCGACCATTCCGCGCGGGTATGGAGTTTTGTCAACGAGATAGCCAGGGGCTTGAAAAAGTCCAATCCGGACAAGATGGTGTCGGCGCTGGCCTACTCGTCTTATGCCCACCGTCCCAGCGGGATGAAAATTGAAGATAATATAGCCGTGCGGATGTGTTTGTTTCCCCATGCGGCAGCGACTTCTCCGGAAATGTTGAAAAACGATGATGAAATCTTGAAAGAATGGGCGGATGGCGGCAGCCCTTTGTATTTGTGGCTGTATACCGGTTTGACAACCGGACCCAAGCCGCAGGTTCCGATGTTTCCCAGGCCCATGGGCGATCTGTGGGGGGCATTATTGCAGAAATATCGCCAGGCGGGTGTATGCGGAATATTGGCTGATAATATATCCCAGGAGACAGATGCTTACTTGCTTTTGAAGCTCGTAGACGATCCTGCGCAGGATTCAGGCAAATTAATCGACGATTATTTTGTCCGCATGTACGGGTCAAAGGCGGGTGCGACTTTGAAAAAGTTCTACAAGCTGGCCGAGAGCATTTATGCAAATCCGAGGAATTATCCTAAAGGCATCGACGGACCGGAGCTGTATTATGGCATACTTGGCACCGAATCCAATATGAAGAAGCTTGGAGAATTAGTTCAACAGGCTGAAAATGATTTATCCGATGCGCCCGAACTTTGGAAAAAACGGTTTGCTATTTTCAAGTTCGGTGTCTGGAACTACATGAAAGAAGGCCGCGCCCAATATGAAAAAAACAAAGTTGTCAAGGCCTCCGCCTCTATGCGGGTGGAATGTCCGATAATGTTGAATGTATTGCCGGATGTTGATCCCGGCAGGGTTGACTGGCGTGATGCCCAGGGAGTCGGCGGCTTGAATGGCTGGCTTAAGGATAGTGGTGATGTCAGTCTGCGTGAAATATCCGGCATCATAACTCATGACACCAAATACCTTTACCTGAATTTAACGGAAAGCAACCTTAACCGGAAACCAGACAGCGGAGACAGCTGGGAGATAGTCATGCGAAACTCGCAGACCGATGCGGCTCACAGGCTTTTCATAGATGCATCTGGCAAAATTACCGGGCAGGTCGTTGCCGTCGGTGGTGTCCCGCAGGAGTGGTCCGACCATGGCGTCAAGGCACAGTCTAAAGTTTCCGAAAAAGACTGGATCATGGCGTTTGTTTTTCCGATTCAGGATAAATTTCTAAACAAACAGGGATGTTTGTTTATGAATTGCCGCAGAAACGACAAAATGGGAGAAGATAGTCCGGTTCTCGTTGCCACCGGCAACGATTTTGAATCAGGCAAGACCGGTGTTCTGATTTCTTTTGACAAAGCATTGTCCGGACAACTCCAATATCCCCCGGTGAAAGATTTGATTATGGATTTGGATTTTTCCGGAAATGGAAAAATCCTAAAGGATCGTTCTGGACACGGCAACGATGGAGTCATCATGGAAAATGCAAAGCGCCTCCAGAATGGGATTGAGTTTACTGATGGCGGCCAATATCTCGAAGTCCAGAAATTGAAAGGGTTCAATCCGGAAAACTACACCTTCTCGTGCTGGTTGAAGTATTCGGATTCAAAACGCAAGGGGGGGCTGCGGGTTTTCACTTCGGGAACATTCCGGGGTGATATTGCGCTTCCGTATCAGAAAGTTATTCTTTTAGATGAGACGACGGAAGGCAAGGTGACCGGTGCGGGTCCGTTCGGTGCAGAGTTTTCGCCAGACACCTGGCATATGTTTACCATTACCTGCGTTGGTAAATTGGTTTCGGTATACGAGAATGGCCGTGATCGTGGAGGGCTTAAAACCGACAGGTTCAAGACTCTCGATGTGGATGCGACATGGTGCTTCGGTGGCGGCCCTAAGTTTCGTCCCTGGCAAACATTTCTTGGTAAATTGAGTCAAATCCAGTTTTATGGCCGGGCTTTGTCTCCGGAAGAAATCATGGGGAAATATCAGGGGGAATATCCGCAATACCGCAGGAATCATCAATCTTTAAAATAACAAATCCCCATGCAATCAAGGCAACGCTTTTCTCCGGTGACGAAATGCTCCCGGAGTGATGCCTCTGGCCTGCCGGTAATAGAAGCAGAGATAGCGTTCGTTGGCGAATCCGCTCAGGGCGGCAATCTCCTTGAGCGACAGATTGGAGTGACACAGCAGTTCTTCAATGCGTTCGATACGCAGTCGCAGAAGATATCGCTTCGGACTGATGCCTAGCTCGGTTTGAAACAAGTGGCGGAGGTAGTCGCTGCTTACACCGGTTTTTCTGGCAACCCGGCGAATCTCCAGATTTATATCGGTATAAGATTCATCCATTAGCCGGAGGGCGGAGGCAACGTAGTCGTTGGAGATGGCTTCGGTTGACCGGACGGGACTTTCTTCCCTGGCATTGAAAAGCAATGCTGCAAGCAATGCACGCATCCGGTAATCCAGTATCTTCCGGATCGCGCCTGAACTCCTTCCAACTCCTGAAGTCAGGTAATCAAGTTCCCCCGTAATGAATTCATCATGATTGATTCTGCGGAAATGAATCATTTCACAAGGGAATGCGCCCGTTTTCAAATCCAGATCGACGACCAGACAGAAATCCTGGCCAGCTACGGTATTATTCTGGACGTGGAGGATGGATGGCGGGGTTACAACGATATCGCCCGGCTCAAAATAGATTGTGCTGCCATTCTTGAGCCGGATTTCGCCCTGGTTGGCGGGATGATAGACAAGTTCCCAGCCGGAGTGCCCATGATATACCCCCGGACCGATGGCAACCCAATGCCTCCATCCGGCTCGAAGCACCAGCTTGTCGAGTTGTTTCGTCAACATGCCGATGCCCACGCCTGATACGTTTTCTGTAATCATAATATGAACACTAATGGACATTTTAAACCTGAACAACTTAAAACATATAACCGTTTTGTGAAATTAAAAGCCGAAATATGGAATTGCCGTCTGTGTTTAGGGGGCATATACTCGATGACAGGAACAAAACACTTTAAAAGGAGATTGTTTTCATGAACGCACTTAGATACAACGCCCCGCGCCAGGCGGTAATCGTCAGCGTCCCGACCCCGGAACCAAATGCCGGACAGGTTCTCTGCCGAAGCATCTGCTGCAGCATCAGCGCCGGAACTGAAATGGGTTTCTATCGCGGCTCCGCACCACAGCTCAACGCCCGCAGCGATTCACACAACAATTTCAGTGATGCGCCCGGCGCAATCACTTATCCGATGCAGGCAGACAATCCCGGTGTCTGGTGGATGGGCTATGCCAACGTCTCCCAAGTCATAAAGGCCGGCGCCAATGTGAAAAAACTCAAGGTCGGCGATGTGGTTTTCACACAGCGCGGCCACTGTGATCATCAGTTGCTCGGTGAGAATGATGCGGTCAGGCTTCCCGCCGGAACCAATCCGGAGCACGCTTCGCTGCTCGCTCTGATTGAAATAGCTTTCAACGGCATTCTTGATGCCGGGATTCGCCTGACCGAAACCGTAGTGGTGTTTGGCCTCGGGCCGGTTGGACAGCTGGTGCTGCAGATGGCCAAGCTAAGCGGCGCCCGCGTCATGGCAATCGATGCCTTGCCAAGACGTCTCGCCCTGGCCAAGGCCAGCGGCGCCGATCTGGTGTTGAATTTCAAGGAGACCGACGTGGTCGAGGCGATCAACGAGTTTACCGGTGGACGCGGTGCCGATGTTGTGTTCGAAGCTTCCGGCAACATATCCGCTCTTACGACCGCCACCAAGGCCTGCTGTTACAACGGTCGGCTGGTAGTCATATCATTTTACCAGCAAGGCGCCGACAGCCTGTTTCTCGGCAAGGAATTCCATCATAAACGACTCCGGCTTATTTCTTCACAGATCTGCGGACTCTGTCCCGATCTCGGACAGGCATGGAACTCAAGCCGCCGTCTCCAGTCCGCTGTTGAGTTGATGTCCCAGTTGCAGATTGAATCGCTGATCAGCTCCCGTGTGCCGTTTACCGCTCTTCCAGATGCGCTTGCGGCAATAGATCGCGACCCGTCCTCATGCAATGCCGTCATCGTCAAGTATTGAAACTCATAATATAAGGATTTGCGTCCATGGTTAAATTTACTCCCTGTGCCGATATCTTCTTCAATGATCAGCCTCTGTTGAAACGCCTGGCGCTGCTCGCCGAAATAGGATTTGACCGCTACGAAATGTGGTCATGGTGGAACAAGGACGGAGATGCCATAACCCGTGCCTGCCGCGAATACCGGATCGAACTGGCCGCCTGCTGCACGCATTTTGTGTCGCTGACCGATCCGGCTGAACGCCAGAAATATTGTGACGGCCTGTCGGAAACCATCGAATTCTGCCGTAAGCATGGCTGCCGGACAATCATCTCCCAGGTTGGAAACGAGCTGCCTGGAGTACCGCGCAAGATGCAGCACGACAGCCTGGTCGTAGGGCTGCAGCAGGCCGCCAGGCTGTTGAAGAATACCGGGATGCAGCTGGTGATCGAACCGCTCAACCTGCTGGTTGACCATGCCGGCTATTATCTCTCCCGTTCAGATGAAGCTGCAGAGGTTCTGCGGAAAGTGGATTCGGAGAATGTCAAGATGCTGTTCGACATCTACCATCAGCAGATTACGGAGGGCAACGTGATCGCCAACCTGCGGCAGTATGCGCCGCTTATCGGCCATTATCATGTCGCTGACGTCCCGGGACGCCATGAGCCAGGTACAGGAGAACTTAACTATGCAAATATTTTCGCCGCAATCGCCTCTACAGGCTATGACGGCAACATCGGTTTGGAATTCTTCCCGGCCAATCCGGAGCATCAAGCGACATTGTGTTTGTTGCGTAAAAAAATCGCCGGAGTTGATGGAGATCCGCATAAAGTGCGAGATGGGCGAGAAAGGTCTGATTCAGCTCTATTATTGCCTTGCTCCGGACTACTGGCTTGTCGAATGGCGTCCCAAGGAAGTTGTCGACACCAACAACCCTGAGTCCAGGATCGCTGTTGACACAACGAATTGGCAAACATACCGGCTGGTCGCCCGTAATTCTGACGATGTGCAGCTTTTCGTGGATGGGGTGCCACAAGACATTGCGCTTAAAAAGGGTAAGCACGGTGCAAAGTACTTACAATTGCGTGTACATTGACAAGGCAACAAGGCAATGATCGACCGGATACTGCTGACCGGAACGCCGCCGCAGAAATAAGATGAAGGAATTTCCGCATACAAAGTAGCTGTTGGAATTTCCATGAAGGTCTCAGAAATGCAATTCGAACACGGGAAGTTAAAAAGTAATTTCAAACAAAGGGAATTTAGCAAGATGAAGAAAATCCGGTTAGTGGGGAAAATCATAGATTTATCCAATTCCGAAATTTTGAAAGAGTTCAAGAGTTTTAATGTGGATGACTGGACAGTCGTAGGTAAACCCAGGTGGGAGGTTGCTGATGCTTTGATCGTTGGCGGGCCGGAAAAAGATACGCACGGGCAGATTTTCTATAAAACCCCATATCTTGGGAACATAGTCATGGAGTTTGACGCCCGATTGGTTTCGCCATCGGATCACGATATAATTTGGTGGTATCGCACCAGTCTGGAAAGTAAGCCTTGGGGCAAGGGCTACCTGGCTTGTCTCGGCGGTTGGTTTCGTAACCTGGTCGGTATCGAATCGGTACCGGATTTTGCTCTTTCCGTGGTCAGCGATTCATTCCGGGTTAGACCTGATCAATGGTATCATATTGTCAGCGGCGTAGTCAACAATCACCATTTTATCGAAGTTGATAATGCAGTAGTCTTTGAATTGTGTGACCCCAATCCGTTACCCGATAATCATAGCGGACATTTTGGGTTTGGCATTTACCAGTCCCATGCGGAATACCGTAACCTGGTGGTCTATAAGCCAGTATGGCAAAAAATAGAAGAGAAATATTTAACATGACTACTTAGGGTTCGGCAATAATGGTTCCCTGAAATACGCTTTTTGATTATACGAGCCAATTTCAAAATTGGCGAAGGTAGGGCGCGTTCTCCGTAACGCGCCGCCTCAAAACGGACGGCTCGGAGAGCCATCCCTGCCTTGGATTCGGCAATTTTGAAATTACCTCATACACCCGCTTGCCTACAGGCTTGAATCGTGGTAACTATAAAGGGAGCCTCTGAAAATTCGCATTTGGAAATTAAAAACAATGTCATTTGACCCAGCAAAACCATACAATGATCTGCCACTGCTTCCGCCGAAAGCGGAGATAGAGACAAAGACCATCCTCAAACAGGTTATCAAGTCCAGGGCCGCCCTTGCGGAGCTCAACGGGAAAGCGCTTATCATTCCCAATCAGGATATTCTCATAAACAATATCACCCTTCAGGAGGCGAAAGACAGTTCTGAGATTGAAAACGTCTTCACGACAAGCGACAATCTGTTCAGGGCATTTTCCTCGAACATGAAAAATCCGGATCCCGCCACGAAGGAAGTCCTCAGCTACAGGGAGGCGCTCTGGGCGGCGCACAAGGAACTGCAGGAAACGGGGAAATTCACCACGGAGCTTTTCATAAAGACATCGAAAATGCTGAAGCAGTCACAGGAAGGGATAAGAAATGAACCGGGGACGAAAGTCCAGAGCAGAAAAACCGGCGAAGTTGTATACACTCCCCCGGAAGGCGAAAAAATCATCCGCGAAAAACTGAAGAACCTGGAGCATTTTCTCAACGACGAATCTTTCTGCGACTTTGACCCCCTTGTGAAAATGGCGATTGCCCATTACCAGTTCGAGGCGATTCATCCCTTCTTTGACGGCAACGGGAGAACCGGCAGAATCATGAACGTCCTGTATCTTGCAAACAGGGGGCTTCTTGATCTTCCAGTGCTTTATCTCAGCAGCTACATCATCAGGAAAAAGTCCGCGTATTATCTGCTTCTCAGAAATGTCACAGGGAAAAACGACTGGGAAAGCTGGGTACTCTACCTGCTTCAGGGCGTAGAGGAGACGGCGCTTCAGACCATTGACAGAATCCTCGAAATAAAACGGCTCATGGATGTCACCTTGGGAAAAGTGAAACAGGAACTTCCCGTAATCTACTCCAAGGAACTGGTTGAAACCCTCTTTGAAAAACCCTACACGAAAATCGAGTCGCTTGTCAGCAAGGACATAGCGGTGCGCCAGACCGCTTCAAAATACCTTAAAGATCTTGAGGAGAGCGGAATCCTGAAATCGCAGAAATGCGGCAAGGAGACGGTCTATCTCAACACCGAACTTGTGAAGCTGCTTTCGAAGCAGTAAAATTCTCGGAGAAGGCTTCGAGGATTTTATCACTCGTAATGCGTCCACATGCGGATGACTTTCACTGTTTTTATTTCTGCAAGGACCTGGTAGACGATCCTGTGTTTGATATTTATCCGTCTGGAATATGCGCCGCTTAGATCACCGACCAGTTTTTCATATGGGGGAGGCGTCTGGAATGGGTTCATCTCCAGAATTTCAAGGATGTGCTCGGCTTTTGGACGGAGTCCGGAAGATGAAAGTTTTTTTGCATCTTTCTGGGACTGGCCTGTATAAATCAACTTCCAGTTCACCAGTCAAGCTCCTTGCGGCATTTCTTGACAGGCATCTTCATTCCTTTGATGATTGATTCCTTTATTCCTGGAATGGAACTGAGATACAAGGTTTCCTGGATTGCCCTCCAGTCCTCCTCGGAGATCAGAACGCCTGAATGCCTTTTTCCGGTGATCTGTATTGGCATATGCGATTCCGCCGCCTCATCAATAAGGGAATAAAGCCTTGTCCTTGCACTTGTTGCTGTAATTGTCGTCATAGATTGATTCCTTTAATACGTGCGTGATAACGTACGCTATTATTTTTTAATGTCAAATGGCGCTGCAAGACATGGGAAAAGGCTGATTCGGTTTCCGCAATATTGATTCTTCATCCTCATATCTTCTAGAATATGCCCGTCAGTCGTCTCTTGGAAACAGCCAGAATCCCCTGCGCTGATTTCATTTTTCTGTAAAAAAATAAAAATCTTTCTTGACACAGAGCGATATTCATTTATATTGAATAGCGCAATTGATATTATTCAACAATAATGAACATGGAGTCAAAAAAAATGAGCATCAAGGAACTGGTGAAGAGTTTCGCTTATGAGATTGGCGCGGATCTGGTGGGATTTGGAAACATCGAACGTTGCAAACATGCCCCGTTAAAAATGAGTCCGCAGGGAATACTGCCTGAAGCCAAAACGGTAATAGTAATGGGAATACATCATCCTGACGCATGTATCGAACTTGGAGGAGAGGAACATCCGCAGAAGATCGGCCCGTATTCAGTGCAGTATCTCATGAATTCCAGGCTGGATGAAATGTCATACCGCATGGCGACATTTATTGAGGAGAAGGGTTACGGAGTCATTCCGATCTGCTCAAGCAACATCTGGAGGTATAACAAGTACAAGGAGCTTGATGCGGTTTTCGCTCCGGATGTCAGCCACATCTACATGCCTGTGGTCGCCGGACTTGCCGACATGGGATATAACGGGTTGGCCCTCACTCCGGAATACGGGGCCCGCAACCGTTTCATAACGGTGATAACCGATGCTGAAATCGAACCTGATCCGCTGATTCCGCCCGGCACCGTCTGCGACAAATGCATGTTGTGCAGAAAGCATTGTCCAAGCCAGGCCTTGTCAAAGGAGATCAATGGCGACAAAGTCCTGAAAATAGAGAATTACGAATACCGTTTTGCCAATAAAAACCTCTGGCGTTGTGCATGGGGGGAGCATTTCGATCTGGATTTGGATTTGGAACTGCCGGAAAAAGTAACTGAAGAGGTGATTGTCGAATATGTCAGGAAATACGGTGTCCGCAGCGGAGAAATGGGACAGTGCCTCAAGTTCTGCGTTCCGAAAAAACTCAGGACTTTCGACCGTTCCTACTCAAAGACTCCGATGCGTAAATACTGTGTGGAATGGAACGAGGAGCTGGAACCGCGCAAAACTACGGACAGGCTGATTGCCGAATGTCATGAGAAGGGAATTGAGCATGTCGTGGTAGAGTCGGCTGAAACACTCAGAGGCAAGGGCATTAACATTGGGGAGATGCTTCCCGGGGCGAAAACCGCAATCACCCTTGTCTGCACCCGCCCGCAGGATCAGGGAAACACGAGAGACGGATATACCTCCGGTGTCTTTTCCCAGGCCATACAATATCACCTGGACTCGGTCAGCTATGATCTTACCAGGAAAATTGAAGAACTGGGTTTCCGTTCATTGATGACCGTTGTGTCCAGCAGTTCGCATTACCAGGCGATGGAAAGCCCCCATTTGAACCAGCAGATTTCCGAATCTCTTCTGAAGAATGCCGGCTGCGTCTGGTATTCTAATACGGTTTACACACACAAGACGTTCCCGGAAAGGACATTGGCCCTGGAAAAATCAAAAGAGCTTGTTCCGTCCAGGTTCCGCTCGACTGCCACGCTTACTTCTGAGATTAAAGATTTTTCGAAGAAGACAGGAGCCGATCTGGTCGGCATTTCATCTGCACGGAGAATCGCAGCTGTCTCTGAACAGTTGAAGAAGTACTTTGAAGGTGAAAAATACCTGAAGGCCGTTGACAAGTCGCATCCGTTCAAGACTTGGGAGCCTGAAATCACTGAAGAGACCAGGCATGTTTTCAATGCGGAGGAATACCTGCCCGGCGCAAAATCAGTGATTGTGATCGGCCTGAGGTTCCATAAGAAAGTGCTGGAATATGCCACCAAGCCGCCTGCCGAAGCGGTCGGTCCGTACGCCTTTCAAACTTACATAACACGCTGGCAGGGCGGCTTAATGGCGTCAAAAATAGCCAGGAAGTTGAATCACCTGGGCTATAAGTCCGTTATTACTCCCGACCTTATGGGGCTGGGTTCGGCAATTGCAAGCCCGCGCGGATTTGTTGAAGACATGTTCTGCAACCGTTTTTCCGCAGTGGCGGCAGGACTTGGGGCATTGACTAAATCAGGCAGACTGCTTACCGAAGAATTCGGCATAAGGCAGCGCTTTATCGCGATTATTACGGATGCCGAACTCGAGGAGAATCAAATGGTGTCGGCAGTACCCGGATTGTGCGCTGGTTGTGAACGCTGTGTCAAAGCCTGTCCCACACATGCAATAAGCGCCGATGAAGTCAGTTTCGAGTGCGACGGCGCAAAATTCTGCTTCAACCGGATTGACACCAATCTCTGCGAATGGAGCAAGCGTTATGCCATTACCGGAGAAAGCGGGTTCAAGTATCTCGGTTCCCCCCTGGACGAAAGTCCCGGCGGGAAAATCACTGCGGAAACCCTTTCCACCGCGTTGAAAAAACACGATCCCATTAAGAAATACCGTCCTGTCGTCTGTGAGCCATGCGTGATCGGGTGTCCTTATTCACGGTGAATCAATTGCAAGAGCCTGAAAGAGCTTGAATGCGGGGGAAGTGAAAACCTTTCAGGGTTATCCCATAGGATGTCGGACGGATGGATTGTTGGATGAATGGGTTTGAATTCAGCGGCCTACTGCGGTTGATGCAGTTTTATCAATAAGAAACTTTCAAATTGTCAGGCAAAAAAGTATGTTGGGCTTTAGCCCGACAATGTTTTAAAATTGAATACAATGAGCCGATTTCAAAATTGGCGAATCCAAGGTAGGGACGGCTCGCCGAGCCGTCCATCTTGAGGCGGCGGTTTCGGCGAAACCGCCCTACCTTCCATTCATCCGTGGAACGGCAGTGATTTTGGTTTATATTCCAGATTGACATACATGGAGGTGTTATGCAGAAGCAGGTATCAGTGAAATCAGTCAAGAAGGCGCTTGACGCGTTGGATTTTGTGATAATAGAATCAATCTCGAAGGAAGGGGTTTCCCTTGGAGAAATAGCCTTGCGCCTCGGAATCCAGAACACGACCGCCCACAATATCCTCAAGACGATGGAAACATGCGGATACATTTCCAGGGTCGAAGGAAGACTCTATTCTCCGGGCGCCAAATGCCGTCAGCTTGCCAGAGCCGGAACGGTTCTGAAAAAACTGGTGGATGCCGCCAGTCCCCTTGTTGCGGAACTGGCTGAGAAGACGGGAGAATCGTTTGTCCTGACAACTCTATTGAACGGCGAACGCCATGTCCTTTTCCGCGCCAAGGGCGGCGGAACGATCAGCGTGGAATCGGAAAAGGCCGATAAGCCTGGCCTTTACAGCATGGTTACAACGCGAGTCATGCTCGCCTTTGCCCCTGACGCCGAGGTTGATTTTTTCATACGGAAAAACGGCATGCCGGGCAATGACTGGAACGGGATCGGGGACATTGAAAAATTAAACGGTGAATTTTTAAAAATCAGGAAGGCCGGTTTTGCCGAGGAGAAAAACTCCGAGCTTGCCGCGCTCGCTGTCCCGTTATTGGACACGGACGGCTTTCTTCTGGGATCCATTGGCGTGTATGTCCCTTTGTTCAGGTTCAACCGGGAGAAAAAAGACAGTCTGATTGATACGCTTAAAAAAGCTT
>JBAYFV010000010.1:0-26939 GCA_041666985.1 Victivallales bacterium | reverse complement strand
GGCGTTCGATATAAGAAAAATGATTATGCTTAAACTTGAATTTGTGAAATGAATTGCCAACATATAAATGGGTTATCAAGTAGTCTGGTCTCTTGAAGCCTTAGAAGATATAGAGGAAACAGGGACATAATTGGAGATTATATTGAAGTGAAACAAGCGCTCACACACCCCACGCACGTTTCACGCTTTCCTGCCACAAATATGAGTTCAGCCCTTTGAGTGTTCATGAATCCGTGTTAAGTTACCGCGTTCTTGTTACATTAATTCTCATGAGTATGAACGGGCGGTGTTGAAAATGAATCTTCCGAACAAGATAACAATGGCGAGGATTGTGATGATATTCATCTTCCTTGTCATCTGCAACGTTGACACGAAACTTCCTCCGGACTGGCAAATGGCCTGGAAAGCCGTCGGTTTGTTTTTTGCGTTTCTCGCCGGACTTACCGACGTCCTTGACGGATACATTGCCAGAAAATACAACTTGATAACTGATTTCGGTCAGCTCATGGATCCGCTGGCGGACAAGATATTCATGGCCACAACGTTCATAATGCTTGTCGACAAGGGGATTCTTGAAGGATGGGTTGCCGTCATAGTACTTTCCAGGGAGTTTCTGGTTACGGGGCTCAGGCTTCTGGGAGCCGGGAAAGGCGTAGTAATTCCTTCCGATGTTACCGGAAAACTCAAGACCTCGCTTCAGATGGCATTTCTTGTAATCGGCGGATATTTCTGGGTTCTCGGATGGAAAGGCGCTGAAATAACCAATGTCGCCTGGATCTGGTGGCTGTGGGAAATATCAAAATGGGTCATCATAGCCGTCACCGTCTATTCCGGAGTCAACTATTTCTACAGGCTCAGGCATCTGTATCTTGATCTGCCGGTGGTGAAGAAGTGATGAGTCGTCGGTCGCCAGTCGTCAGCTGATAGACTGGGAATAAATGACCGGTGGGCTGTAATTAATGACTGACTGCCAGCGGCCAAGTAATCAGTAATCAGTGAACAATAGTTCAGTAAACGAAAAACGAAAATCAAAAATATCCCGAGGTAACCATGGCACTATGGGGCGGACGATTCAGCGGCGATCAGAAAAAGGAACTTGTTGAATTCACTGAATCAGTGTCCTTTGACAAGAGGCTTTACCGCCATGACATAGCCGGGAGCAAGGCTCATGTTGAAATGCTTGCGGGAAGCGGAATAATCCCCGTCAAAACCGCCAAATCAATCAAGACCGAACTGGACAAGATAGGGAAGCGCATAGAAAGCGGCAACTTCGAGTTCAGAAGCGAGCTTGAAGACATTCACATGCACATTGAAGACGCCCTGATAAAATCTCTTGGCGATGAAGGGGCGAGACTTCATACGGCACGAAGCCGCAATGACCAGGTGTGCCTGGACATCAGACTTTATCTCGGTGACGAAACGCTCTCGATAATTTCAGGCATAAGGGATTTCCAGAGGGCGCTCGTGACCCAGTCCGACCTCAATTCAGATGCGATAATGCCAGGATACACGCATCTCCAGCACGCCCAGCCGGTTCTTTTCTCGCATCATCTTCTGGCGTATGTTGAAATGTTTGACAGGGATGCGTCCAGGCTCCAGGACTGCCTGAAACGGATAAACGTCATGCCGCTCGGTTCGGGAGCCATCGCGGGGACAACTCTTCCAATCAACAGGAAAAAGACAGCGCAGAGCCTGGGCTTCCGCGATATTTCAGGAAACAGCATGGATGCAGTTGCCGACCGTGATTTCGAGTGTGAATTCCTTGCCGACCTTGCGATATTCGCAATGCATGTGTCAAGACTGTGCGAGGACATCATACTGTGGATGTCAAAGGAGTTTTCATTCATTGAACTCGCCGATGCGTTCTGCACCGGTTCAAGCCTGATGCCGCAGAAGAAAAATCCGGATGTCGCCGAACTGTCCCGGGGCAAAACCGGAAGGATTTACGGCAACCTGGTGGCCCTCCTGACAATCTGCAAGGGGCTTCCTCTCTCCTACAACAGGGATTTGCAGGAGGACAAGGAACCGCTTTTCGATTCGATTGACACGGTTGTTAAAATACTCACCGTGTTTCCCCCGATGATTGCAACCATGAAAATCAGGAAAGAAAGAATGCTGGCCGGCGCCATGAATCCCGGCCTTATGGCAACTGATCTGGCCGAGGAGCTGGTAAAACTCGGTGTTCCGTTCCGCAAAGCCCATGAAAAATCCGGCTCGCTTGTAAAATGGTGCGAGAAAAACAAAATCCCGTTGGACAAAGTCCGCCTTGAAGACATGAAGAGGATCATACCGGAAGCGACAATCGGATGCACAAAGCTTTTCGATCCTGGCAAAAGCGTGTCAAAGCGTGAAATCGCCGGCGGAACCGGTCCGCGCGAAGTCCGCAAACGGATAAATTCCTGGAAGAGGAAACTTCACAATTGAGTCAATTGCAAAAGGAGTTTTGCAATCGGCTCGGATTAAAATATCGGGCATGAAATAAAATGGCGGAACTGTTCACAGGGCAGATGGATTACATACTCTTACTGTACGGGTTGTCATTCATTATTCTGTCGGCCTTGACGTTTATGCTCAACAACAGTCTGCTCCGCTGGAAATGGTTTTCTCTTTTCGCCTTTACGCAGGGGCTAATCCGCATAGCTGAAATTGTCACAGTGTCGCATGATCCCGGGCAGGGTTTCAGGGTGGTTGTCCTTTCACTTGCAATACTTTCCTATTTCTCCCTTTTTGAATTCGGGCGCTCCGGCCTTGAAATGGAGAAAGGGAAGGAGAACATGGGCAAATGGGTGTATGCAATTCTTTTCTGGATGGTGGCTGCCGGGGCATCGAGGGGAATTGAAGGTCTGGAGGCCACATCCCGGTATTTCATGGCCCTGCCGGGCGCCTTGTTCGCAGCATACATCCTGTCAATGACCAGATTGACCAAGTTCCAGGGGGACAAGGCCCTTTTCACCTCGGCGACCTGTCTGATCCTTCTTGGAGTGTCGATCGCCTCGGTTCCGCCGCCCGCCCCGTTTTTCCCCGCAGACGCACTTAACGAAGACACCTTCTTGTCGGCAGTGCATTTTCCTGTAGCCATCTTCAACACCGTACTTGTCCTGATCCTCTGCTTCTGCTTCGGCTATTTCTACCGGAAATGCATCACCGTCCCCTATGTCGAATTCTCCATCAAGGACAAATACCATTCCAAGTATTACATTCCAGCCCTGCTCTCCGTATTCATAATCGCCGGATGGATAGCCACGAAAAAAGCCGGCAGCAGCGAGGAGGACCAGCAGAGGGGCAATCTGCTTTCGCTGACTCGCGCAATAACGGCATCCATCGATCCGGAAAAACTCCGGAATCTCGCAGGCGTCCCCGCCGATGCCGAGCTCAGAGAATACAAGGACTTGAAAAGAAAGCTGACAGAGATCGCGAACAGCCAGCAGAACATAAGGTACATGTACCTCACGGGCTGCAGGGAGGGCAATGTGTTCTTCCATGTGGATGTCGAACCTGAACGGACAGACGCCGAAAAGAAATTCCCCGCCGCGCCCGCCTCCGCTCCGGGAAGAATCTATGGTGAAGCGAGCGACCTTCTCAGGGAATCCTTCAAGACGGGGCGCGAATTCACCGAGGGGCCAACCAAGGACGAATGGGGGAGCTTCATATCGGCGCTGGTTCCGATAACCGCACCCGGCTCTAAAAAAGTTCTGGCGGTCCTCGGCACCGACATCTCGGCGCCTGACTGGGGCAAGCCCGTTGCAAACCAGAGGATGCTTCCCATCCTTGCAACGCTTATGATCTGCCTTATCCTGATAGTTTTCTTCATGATCCAGCAGAAGAACTTCGAAAACTCAATTGCCGTCAAATCCTCGGAGAATAGGTATCGCAGTCTTGTCGAAGGCTCCCCGAACTGCATCGAACTCTTTGACAACTGCGGGAACTGCATATCCATAAACGATACTGGTCTTCTGGTGAAAGGCCTTCCGGAAAAGGAGATAATCGGAAAGCCGTTCAGGGAGGCATGGCCGGAAGGCTTCATGAGGGAGATTGTTGACGAGGCCGTAAAACGGGTCTTCCGCGGGGAGCGGTGCACATTTGAAGCGGAAAGCAGGAGGGCTGACGGCTCGACGATAACGTGGATGACAGTTCTCAATCCGATATGCGACGACGAAAAACATATCAGCAGGTTCGTGTCCATCTCTACCGACATAACGGAACGCAAAAATGCGGAGAAATCCGTTCTCGCATCAAAGGAACAGGCCGAACTCCTGAACAAGGTGCTTCCAAGCGGCATGTTCACGATCGACAGGAACAGGACAATTACAAGCTGGAACGACGCCGCGGAAAAAATCACAGGCTATCATTCCTCCGACGTAATCGGAAAGGCGTGCTCCCTTTTCGCGATTGAACCGTGCAGCGCGAAATGCGGACTCTACTCCGGAGAAGTGCCAAAACCGATTTTCGGCAGGGAATGCGTGATCAGAAGGAAAGACGGCATATTTGTCAACATATCCAAGAACGCCGATGTCCTGAAGGACGAAAAAGGGAATATAACCGGAGGGATTGAATGTTTCACCGACATCACCGAGAAGAAGCAGAACGAATCGGAACTCCAGAGAAAGGACAATATTCTGGAGGCTGCGGCTTTTTCCGCGGAAAGGCTTCTCAACACACACCATTGGAATGACTGCATACAGGATATCCTCAGGAAGGTGGGCACAGCCGTAGAGACAAGCCGGATATGCGTATTCCAGAACCGCAGGGACGGTGATGACAGGATAATTGCGGCGACAGCCTTTGAATGGTCCTCCGACGACGCTGGCGGGGATTTAAAAAATCCCGTCCTCAAGGACAGGGATTTAGACGAAACAGGACTTTCCAGATGGAAAGCCGCCCTCGAATCAGGGATGCCGGTCTCCGGCATAATTGACGACTTCCCCGACAATGAGAAGAAAATTTTCGCAAGCGGCAAAGTGAAATCAATCCTTGTGATCCCCGTCTTTGCCGGCTCCAAATGGTGGGGCTTCATAGAATTTGACGATTTTTCCGTCCGGCGGAAATGGACCAGGACTGAGATCGAACTTCTGCGTTCATCAGCCGATCTTATCGGTGCCGCCATTCTCCGCGAGCAGTTTGAAACCGTAATCGGGACTGCAAGAGACGAGACGGACGCCCTCAACAAACAGCTTGAGAGGAGCATCCACCAGGCCAACATGCTTGCCATCGAGGCCGAGGACGCGAATGCCGCGAAAAGCGATTTCCTGGCCAATATGAGCCATGAAATAAGGACTCCCATGAACGGTATTCTTGGAATGATATCCCTTCTTTACGACTCCGAGCTTTCCCCAGAGCAACGCAAATACGCCGATACCATACGCCAGAGTTCGGAGTCACTTCTGACAATCATAAATGACATTCTGGACTTATCAAAAATAGAAGCCGGGAAACTTGAGCTGGATGCGACAGATTTCAATCTGAACACGGTCATCGAACAAGCCCTCGACCTTATTGTCACCAAAGCCCAGGAAAAAGGCATTGAACTGAACTGTCTCGTATCCCCTGAAATTCCGAACTTTTTCAGGGGCGACGCCGTAAGGCTTAAGCAGATACTCATAAACCTGCTCGGCAACGCCGTCAAATTCACCAGGGAAGGAGAGATAGCCCTCAAAGTCGAACTCAGAAGCCAGGACGGCAGCAAAGCCGTGGTTTATTTCGAGGTGAAGGACACCGGCATCGGAATTTCAAAAGACAGCATAGGCACCCTTTTCAAGGCATTCACACAGATTGATTCATCCACGACGAGGAAATTCGGAGGCACCGGACTCGGACTTTCGATTTCGAAAAGGCTGGTCCAGAAGATGGGCGGCGAAATCGGCGTTGAAAGCGATGAGGGAAACGGTTCGACCTTCTGGTTCACTGTAACGCTTGAAAAACACAGGGTTCAGAAAAAAACCGAAACCCTTCCGCTCGAAAAATTCCATGGCGTGAAAATCCTCTCGGTCGACGACAATGAAACAAACAGGCTTGTAATGAACAGCATGCTGTCCTCCTGGGAATTCGCGCACAATGAAGTCGGGGATGCGAGAACCGCCCTGAAAACACTGCGGAATGCGAAAAAAGCCGGAACCCCCTATCATCTGGCGTTCCTTGACATGCTTATGCCTGAAATGGACGGGGAATCCCTCGCCAAGGAGATCAAAAACGACCCGCTGCTCGGCGACACGCAACTTGTAATGATGTCGTCCGCCGGACCTTCTTTTGAAAAGAAATACAGGGACGGGAAACTGTTCTCCGCGATATTGTCCAAACCCATGAGAAAATCACAGTTATTCGATTGCATTGCAACACTGCTCGGTGAAAACACCCTGATCAGGGAAGGCTTCGAGGATGTCAAAAGCGCATTGGAAATTCATGACACAAAAAAAGTCCTCCTTGTGGAAGACAATGAGATCAATCAGAAAGTCGCAATTGCAATTCTGTCAAAAATGAACATAAAACCAGATATCGCTCCAAACGGCGCGGAAGCCGTCGGGATTCTCGAAAGCAAAACCTACGATCTGATACTCATGGACATCCAGATGCCGGTGATGGACGGACTTGAAGCCACCAGAATCATCCGCGACAAAAATTCAAAAGTCATTAACCATGACGTTCCAATAATTGCAATGACGGCACACGCCCTCAAGGGGGACAGGGAAAAATGCATTGCAGCCGGAATGGATGACTATGTTTCAAAACCCGTCAAACCTAAAGACCTGTCGGAAGCCATATCCATGCAGTTTTCAGGACATAAGCGCGCTGAACAGCAGTTGAAAGATAAAGAAGGTGAAGCGGAAACTGTAAAAAGCGTCATATTCGATGCAAATTCCCTGATGGACAGAATTTCCGGGGACAGGGAATTCTTTGAAGAACTTGTGAACCTTTTCATTGAAGACACTCCGAGACATTTTGAGTCAATGAAAAACGCCTGCAAGGAAAAGGATGCCGAGGAAATCCGGAATATAGCACACACTGTCACGGGTTCGGCTGGAAATTTCGGGGCTTACAGCCTGCAAAAAAGCGCTTTGTCGCTTGAACAAACGGCCCGGACGGGCGACTTTAGCGAAATAGGATGTCTTATTGACGCCGTTGAAACGGAATTTGAGATACTCAAAAATGAAATCGGGAAAAGAGGATACGGGAGCGTGTGAAATGCCTTTTGAAGTACTTGTAGCCGACGATGACATTATAACAAGACGACTTGTTGAAAACATCATGCAAAAGAACGGATATGACACCGTGTCCTGCCAGAACGGAAACGAAGCGTGGGAACACCTTAACAACCCCGAGGGGCCAAAACTGGCGATCCTGGACTGGATCATGCCCGGTATCCAGGGGATAGAAATCTGCAAAAGGGTACGCGAACAGAAGTTGAAAATCAGTCCCTACCTGATAATCCTGACCGCATCCAAGAATGAAAAGAAAGATGTTCTTGAAACTTTCCGCGCCGGCGCAAACGACTATATTGAAAAGCCTTTTGACTCCAATGAACTTATTGCAAGGGTGAAACTAGGCGAAAAACTCATAACCCTTCAGGTTGAACTCTCCGAGCGGCTCAAGTCCCTCGAGGAAGCATATCAGCATATCAAGACGCTGCAGGGAATCCTGCCCATCTGCATGCACTGCCACGACATCAGGAACGACAACGAGAGCTGGGAACGGATCGAAGAATACATATCAAGACATACTGACGCCCAGTTCAGCCACGGACTCTGCCCGAAATGCATGAAAAAATACTATCCGGACATCTCACCTAAGTAGTCGTAAAGAAAGAAATATAGTTGTTTCTTTACGGCTCCCAAGCAACTTGTCACTTCACGTTCAACGCGCAGACACGTTTCATTATGTAAAACTTGTCTCTTTTCTTCACTATGCTGACAAAGACGGCTTCCATTACATCGCCGTGATGCTTGTCCTGAAGGGCTTTTGCGACATCCGAAATGCCGTTCACTGTTATTTCGCCGAGCTTCACTAAAATGTCTCCGCGGCTTACGCTCTCCGCTCCGCCCGGAATGTCGCTGACGACAAGCCCCCCTTCAAACGGGTATTCAAGAGCTTTTGCAAGCTGCGGTGTGAGTCCCTGGAGGCCGAGACCGAGTTTGACTTTCGCCATTTCAAGACCGTCCGTGTACTTTATTTTCTCCGCCCTGAAAGAATAAACCCTGCCACCGGCGGTTTTTAAAGTCACCTTATCCCCCGTCTTTATTTTCCAAAGTTTAAGGCTGATATCAAACAACCTGCCGGGCTTTACTCCGTCAATCTCCACAATTCTTTCATCCTTTTTAACCCAAGCCCTAGCCGCAGGACTGTCCTGTATGACTTCCTTGACAAAAAATTCCATGCCGGAGCCGCCATTTTTCTTCTGTCCGGGAACAATTCCGAGGGACAGTTCGCCGAACCGCTCCGGTATCAGCCATTTTGCGAGAACATCCTCAAGCCTCTCCATGGGAATGGCAAAACCAATCCCCTGCGCTTCACGGAATATTGCCGTACTCATGCCGATCATCTCGGCACTAAGATTAATGAGCGGACCGCCGCTGTTGCCGGGATTAATCGCCGCATCCGTCTGGATGATATCGGAGAAAATGACTTTCCCCTGATATACGGCCTTGCGCCCAAACGCGCTTAGAACCCCCTGCGAAATGCTGTGTCCGAGCCCGTATGGGTTGCCAAGGGCGATTACAGTTTCACCCAGCATCAGATCATCAGCCTTCGCAAACTTCATGGGCTTGAATATTCTGCCTTCAGGAAACCCTTCAATTTTAAGGAGCGCAATGTCGTTGAAGTCGTCACTTGCGATTTCCCTGGCCAGATACTGGGTTCCGTCATCAAGAGTGACAGTTATTCTTGTTGCCCTGCTGACAACATGGGAATTGGTGATGACAAGTCCGGAAGAATCTATGAAGCTTCCGCTTCCCAGGGAGGTCGTCTTCACCTGCCCCTGCTCCGCAAAGAAATCCCTGAACATGCTTTCGTACGGATCGTTTTCACCACGGAGAGAATCCGCCCTTGAGATAATTTTCTCGGTACCGATGTTAACTACGGAAGGCAAAACCTCGGATACCGCCGTCACAACCGGAGTTATCCGCGGATTCACCGCTTCAGCGCCCCGCATGCCGTTAACGGCGAGAAAGAGCAATGTTAATGCAAAATATTTTTTCATACGGCTTGACATAATCGCACAACACGCTAAATATTATTAGACTGTTTCTTGAGCCAGTTGCCAAAGTCGGCAATTGGCGTGTTCAGGTGTCTGGCATCAGTGCAGGAAGGAGTAACAAATGCAAATAACCTGTCATCTGATTACTATGCCTTCTTATCCTGACACCCGACACCTGACACCCACGTAATCACCTCTACAATCAAACTTAGGTAAGATAAACATTCACAAGCAATAAATCAAGGACGTCAGGCAATGCCTACACTTTTTAAAAATGACAAGGCTTTCAAGGAAAAACAGCTGCAGTCGGCCTGGAACAACATGGCAAACGGCACCCAGATGCAAACAAATGACAGCCGGGTCATGACCGTCATCCATCCCGGCACATGGAACTTTGAGCAGGGGCCGGATTTCAAAAATGCAAAAATCATCATTGACGGAAAAGAAATCACAGGCGACATCGAGGTTCACTGCTCTCCATCGGACTGGTACGCACACAAGCATCACACCGACAATAATTACGACGGAGTCATCCTGCATGTGACAGGGCCCGCCGACAAAAAGGAGACCGACAAAAACCAATTGCCCGGGATACCCTCTGTTATAATCAACCCGGACATGATATCGGAATTCCCCCTGACGGAATCCGAAAAATTCCCGAACGGCAGATGTGTTGATTTTTTCTCGTCTTGCGAAGATGATTCCCTTCATGATTTTTTCATGAAGGCAGGCAAGGCCAGATTTGAAGAAAAGTCGCGCATTATTGTAGCTGAAATGATCGGTTCCGGCGCCGAAAGAACATGTTTAAAACTCATGTTCGAAGCCTGCGGCTACAAGAGAAACCGCGAATCCTTCATAGAACTTTTCAACCGCTATTCGGAATACGACGATGCCGATTCAGCCGCCCGCGCCGAGTCAATACTCTGGGGGGAGTCGGGCTTTCTTCCGGATCCAGCCGCGTCCGAGCTTGATCCCGAGATGAAAACTTTCGTGAAGGGAATATGGAGCAGCTGGTGGGAGACAAGGGTCGAAGCGCGAAAAGAGATAAAATGGATAAAGGCCGGAGTGCGCCCCCTCAATATGCCGGAACGCAGAATCGCCGCACTCTCCGTCATGCTCGGACTCTTCTCGAATTCTCCGCTCGCTTTTCTCTCCGGAAAAACCGGAACGGGAATTTCCGAAAAAGAATTCGCCCGTTTCCTGTCAGATGAAATCAAGTGCAGCCATGAAACCTGGGATGATTATATCAACTTCTTTTCCAGAACTTCAAAGCCGTCCTCGGTTCTCGGCAGATCCAGAACGATCGACCTCTCGGTAAATGTCCTCCTGCCCGCACTCCATGCATATGCGGAAATCAACCGGAACATCCGGCTGAAGAACTTCTCGTTTGACACATGGATGCACATGCCCCTGCCCCAGATGAACAGAGTTGTCAGAATCGCCGCGCACAAATGGTTTATGCCGCCGCAGCGTTTAAAAAAGATCATCATGGATTCCGCATCTTTCCAGGGCGCCATGTACGTCTACAGGAAACACTGCGGAAAATGCCACGGCGACTGCGACTGCTGCATCGTCGGCAGGCCGCCTACAGGAAGAGGATAAATGGACATCACCTATTCAGTCATAGTCCCGGCATACAATGAGGAAAAATACATAGGCCACACCATTGACAGCCTTCTTGCAGTGAAAGAAAAACTTTCCAGACGTTTCAACGGCGAAATAGTAGTGGTTGACAACAACTCGGACGACGGCACTGCGAATCTCGCAGGATCAAAAGGGGCAAGAGTCGTCTTTGAAAAGGTGAACTGCATCGCCAGAGCCAGGAACTCCGGCGCAAAAGCCGCCTCCGGAAAATACCTTTTCTTTGTTAATGCCGACACAACAGTGCCGGTGGAACTCATCGAAGATGCGCTGGGTTGCCTTGAAGATAAAAACATCTGCGGCGGCGGAACCCAAATCGCCTTTGACAGGCGGATTCCGTTCTCCGGGAAAATCCTCCTCCGGACATGGAACACGATAGTCAAATTCTATCCCATGGCGGCGGGCTCTTTCCTGTTTTGCAGCAGAGACGCCTGGAAAGAGACCGGCGGCTTCGACGAAGAGCTTTACGCTTCGGAGGAAATATCATTTTCAAAGAAACTCCGGAAGTGGGGCAGGAAAAAAGGAAAGGAATTCATCATCCTGAAAATCCCGGCTGTCACCTCCGGAAGAAAATTCGAATGGCATTCGATGGCATGGATCATCCTCAATTTTGCGTTCTTCGCAATCTTCCCGTTCGGCGTCCGCAGCAAACGCCTCTGTCATCTGTGGTACAAGAGAAAAAAGTGAAAAGCCGCGTTCCATGGGCGGAGTTTCCTACTTCACCGCATCCTTGTTGGCAGGATTGAGTGGAGGGGTTTTCGCCGGATCTTTGGGCATTTCAGCCGTCTTGCCTGCGTAAAGATCACTGTAATACTGGATCATCTTGTCGAGATAGTCGGCCCTATTCTGTTTTACGGTCATGTCCGCATTCTTGTCTTTTTCCTTCGCCTTATCCATTTCTGCGAGGAGTTTTTCCTTTTCTGTCTCAAAAGGGGTGGTCCACTTCTTCAGTTCCTTGTCTTTTCTTTCTTCAACCCTCTTAATATCGGTGTCAATAGCCTTTTTCTTCTTGGCATCTTTTTCCTTTGCCAGCTTATCCTCGAGCTTTTTGACATCCTTGTCGTACTTTTCAAACGGATTTATCTGGGGCTGGTCGGCGGCGATCATCAAAATTGCAGAGAAAAAAGCCATGGCAAGCATGATATGAAGCTTCTTCATTTCACAGTCCTCCGGTTAATAAATTGCGGTGTCCTGGAAATTTAAACTCCAATCTTTTTTTGTCAAGCCTTTATCAGCGTTCCCTGTTCTCAAACTTTATGAATTTGTGTCTTTGTGAGTTTGTGGTAGATTAAGCTTCGGCAAGAAAAAGAGATTTTTTCAGAACAGGAGGGTTCAACATGAAATCCGGAAATTCTGTCAGGGAACCGGCGGTGGCAGGACAGTTTTACGACTCAGATCCTGAAAGTCTCAGACGCCAAATCGAACAAATGCTTGCCGGTGGCGGCTCCGCCGTTGCAAGGCGCGGGAAATATGTTCAGGCGGTAATAGTGCCGCATGCGGGATATGTCTACTCCGGAAAGACTGCGGCAAAGGCCCTGAAAACCGCTGGAAGTTTTAAATATAAGAGGGCCATTGTCATTTCACCCTCGCACAGTTTCCCCTTTGAAGGACTGGCGCTAAGTTCCTATGATGCATATAAGACGCCGCTGGGCTGCATTCCAGTTGACAAGAAAATGTTAAATGAAATCCGCGGAAAGAAGTGCCGTTGGATCAACGAAAGGGACGAGGTGCATATCCCGGAACATTCCCTTGAAGTGGAACTGCCTTTTCTGCAGGTTCTGTTTCCGGAACTGCCGATTGCGCCTGTCGTATGCGGCCATGTCAATCTTGAAATTGCCGGAAAAATTTCAGAGGTGCTCTATCCTTTCATGAACAATGAAACACTGTGGGTTGTAAGCTCCGACTTCACACATTTCGGCCGTCAGTTCGGATACAGGCCTTTCACGGAAAACATACCTGAGAAACTAAGGGAGCTCGACACAGGGGCCGTGGAGAAAATCATCAGCCTCGACTGCAGGGGGTTTTCCGATTACGTGGAAGGAACCGGCGCGACAATATGCGGCGCCAATCCGATAAAGGTTCTTTTGAAAACAATTGAAAAAGCATCAGGTTGCGCAGGTTCGCCGTTCATGCCGGAACTGGCAGCATACACCACCAGCGGTGAACTTACCGGTGATTACTCCCACACTGTAAGTTATGCGGGAATTGTCATTTACGGGAACCTCTGAGGCGGGTCACACCCGCAATCCAGAAATCAAAATCAGAATATCGAAATCCGACTTGTCGGACGAGTCCGAAACAATAAAACAGAAACTCCAATGCCAAACACGCCATTCGACATGACAGTCGGTTCAATATTATTGTTCTTCATAATCTGCGGATTATATGTTTTACGCCTGACGTTCCGCAAAAACGGCAAACCGCGTCCGGAACAGGGCGAAGGGAGTTGCGGGAAAAAGCGGGACGAGGGCGAGCTCCGGCAATACAAACTGCAACTGGAGCAAATGGTATGCGAAAGGACGGAAAAGCTGAACCTGTTGAACGACAGTCTTGTCAAAGAGATAAATGATAAAAGAGATATTGAAAAGACACTGCAAAGGCAGAACACCGTTCTCGAGGCGATAGGATTCTGCTCTGAAATACTTCTCAAACTTCCCGATTTTGAACCTGCCATCACGGAGGCGTTGAAACAGCTCGGTAACGCTGCGGATTTAAGCCTTGTCTACATATGTGAAAATTCAACGGAAGACGTCGAAGACATACTGTCTTCGATCCGTTATGAATGGTGCGCCGACGGCATGACGCCGCATCTCCCCAATCCGGAACACCAGGATTTTTCATACGGAAGAGAAGGTTTGTCGAGGTGGGTGGAACTTTTCAAAAAAGGCGACAATATCCACGAGAACATGAACAGCCTTCCCGAAAACGAGAAGATTTACTTTTCAAAGCTGGGCATAAAATCACTGCTCGCAATTCCGATAAGATGCGCGGACAAATGGTGGGGATTCATAGGGTTCGCGGAAAACAGGTTCGACAGGGAATGGAAGGAACCGGAAATAAAAGTCCTTAAAAATGCGGCAGACATCATAGGCGCCGCAATTGAACGGCAGCAGATGGAGGCCGAATTCAACATGCTTGTCCTTGCCGTTGAACACAGTCCGGCAGGCATCATCATAACGGATGTAAACGGAAACATCCAGTATGCAAACCCGAAATTCACATTCCTCACAGGCTATGCACTGAAAGAAATAATCGGGAAGAACGCGAGCATTCTGAAATCGGGAACACACAACGCCGAATACTACGGGGAAATGTGGAACGTAATCCTTTCCGGCAGGGAGTGGAACGGTGAATTCCACAACAAAAGGAAAAACGGGGAACTTTACTGGGAGTTCGAATCCATCTCGCCGATAATGACCAAGGGCGAGATAACCCATTTCATAGGAATCAAGGAGGACATAACCGAACGAAAGGAATATGAAAGGCATCTGAGGGAGGCGAAGGAAATGGCTGAATCCGCCAATACGGCGAAAAGCGAATTCCTTGCCAACATGTCCCATGAAATCAGAACCCCGATGAACAGCATTCTCGGAATGGCCGAACTTCTGCAGTCATCAACACTCTCCCCGGATCACCAGGAATACGCCACGGCAATATGCAATTCGTCGAAAATGCTTCTTTCCCTTATAAACGACATCCTGGACATGTCGAAAATTGAAGCCGGAAAAATAGAACTCCATAATGAAGCCGTGGACATTCTTGAAACTATCGAGGATGCCGCCCATCTCAGTTCAATGGCGGCCTCCGAAAAAGGACTGCGTCTGATTCTGCGTTTTGAGGCCGGAACCCCGCGTTATGTAATCGGGGACGCCGTAAGAATAAGACAGGTCCTTATAAATCTCGCAGGCAACGCCGTAAAATTCACGGACAAGGGTGAAGTCCTGATAAAAGCCGCCTGCGTTGAGAAAAACAGTGAATCCGCCAGAATCCGCATAGATGTAATTGACACCGGGCCGGGAATACCGCAGGAATCCCATAATCATATCTTCGGAAAATTCACCCAGCTAGACGCCTCCATCACAAGACGCTACGGCGGAACCGGACTCGGCCTCCCCATATGCAAAAAGCTCATGGAAATCATGAACGGTGAAATCGGACTTGAAAGTTCTCCCGGCAACGGCTCCGACTTCTACTGCATATTCAATCTTCCCGTCATGCAGTCTCCGCCGGCGGAAGAAATCCCCGAGTCCGCAGAAAACCTGAGGATTCTTGTGGCTGACAACAATACCACCGGCAGAAACGCCTTATGCAGTCAGCTTTCACATTGGAACGTGAAATACGACGAGGTTACAACCTTTGATGCAGTCCTTTCAAAAGTCCGGGACTCGATTTCCGCCGGAAAACCGTATTCAATTTGCTTTATCGATCAGGAACTGCCGGAACTGACCGGCAAGGCAATCACGGATCTGGCCGGGGAAATAAACAGGGATATTCAACTGGTAATCACTTCCACGTCCGGCATTTTCCCGGACAAGCTCAGGGATTACGAAAATATAATATTCATGAGGCATCCGCTGAAAATCTCCTGGCTTCCCGATTTAATCAACGAATCTGTTTTAAAACAGAAGAGCAATGATATCTGATTCCTGAAAACTTCGAACTGCTGTGACGGGGGTAATGGCAATATGGCGGAAATAGTCTTTCTATGTGAGAAATGCGGAATCGGCATAGAGGCGGGTGATTCCCTGTGCGGGGGGACTGTGGCATGCCCCAACTGCCGGAACGAAGTCAGGGTGCCTGCGCCTTTGCTGCGACAGGGTCTCGCCCTCAACGGATTTGTCCTGGAAAAAGTGCTTGGCATAGGCGGAATGGGACAGGTCTGGCTCTCCCGACAGACTGCAATGAACAGGAAGATCGCCCTGAAAATACTCGATCCGGGCCTTTCAAAGGACAAGGAATTCATCGAAAGATTCCTCCGGGAGGCGAAAAACCTTGCGAAACTCGCACACGACAACGTAGTCTCTGTTATTGATGCCGGATACAGCAGGGGTATTTATTACATGGCCGTGAACTTTATCGACGGCTATGAACTTGGAAAGAAGCTGGAGGAAGTGAAAGTCATTCCGGAAAAGCAGGCGCTCGGGCTTATCCTTGGAATCGCGGAAGGTCTCTGTTTCGCCTGGAACAAGCACAAGATAATTCACCGTGACATCAAGCCCGCAAACATAATGATCGACAGCGAAGGCATACCCAAGCTGATGGATCTCGGGATATCCAAGTGTGTCGGAGAGGACGACAAGGCACTTACGATGACTGGCATTGTCATAGGCACCCCGTATTATATAAGCCCGGAACAGGGAATGGGGTTGAAAGACCTTGATTTCCGCTGCGACATATATTCCCTTGGTGCAACATTATACCATATCGTCACCGGAGAAGTCCCGTACACCGGCAACACGACCATAAGCATTATCACCCAGCACATCACTCAGCCGTTCCCCCCGCCAAGGCTGAAGAACCCAGACGTGAGCGAACAGTGTGCAATCCTCCTTGAGATAATGATGGCGAAAAATGCGGAGCAACGCCAGCAGAGCTGGGAGCAGGTTATTGCGGACATTAAAAATGTCATGGCAGGTAAACTCCCTGAAACCAGACGTTCCGGAACCGGCGAATCCGGGATACAAAAAACACCACGGTCACAGAAAAACACGATTGACAGTAAGATTTCCAGGAAGACCGCAGTTGGCGCTCCACCGCCACCAGCTTCCGTAAAAAGTTCTTCTCCGGCTAAAATTATGCTGGTTGTCGTCCTCATCATGCTGGTTGTCGCCCTTAGTGCTGCAATGACCCTTATTATTGTGAATTCAATGAAGCATATGGAGCCACAGAAAACGGTTCATGTGGAAAAGCCCGCTGCCGTTATTCAAATTCAAGCCCCCGTCCAAGAGAAAACGCCTGTTGAAACAATCGTGACAACGCCAGCAGTCCCTGTGATAAAAATTGAACCGCCGATGGAGACCGAAACTCTTAAAATGCCTGAACCGGAGAAACGTTTGGAAATGGAAAAAATCCCTGAAGCTGTCAGTATCCCTGACAATCCCCCTCCAGAATTTTTCCAGCCGGTTCACGATAAAATTCCTTTGCCTGTCAAAAAAGAGAGGACTGAACCGGAAGTGCAGCCCGTACAGATACGGCAGGAACCTCCTGCGAATTCCGCAATTGACACCCTCACGTTCGCTTTGAAAAAGTCAAACCCGAATTTCGACGAGAACTCCGCCAACATGCAGATCGGTAAAAACGGCGTATGGGAAATTGATCTTAACGGACAGCCCATAAATAACATTTCCGCTTTGACATCGCTTCCAATAAGCTCCCTTAACCTCTCACGAACCAGAGTCTCAGATATCAGCAGCCTGAAGAATTCCAAGCTCGCTGAACTTCATTTGGACTGGACGAATGTTTCTGATATTTCACCATTGAAGGGGCTTCCCCTGAAGATTCTCAGCCTATGCGGACTCCAGTTAAAGGATTTCTCCATACTGAAGGATCTGCCGCTCGAAAACCTCGATCTCGGGGAAACAAATGTTACCGATACGGGATTCCTGAAGGGGAAACAGCTCAAAATCCTCTCGCTAAGAAAAACCGATGTCAACGACTTAAGCCCATTGAAAGGAATGAAGCTGCAAGACCTCTCGCTTTTTGAGACGAACTACAAGAACCTCAAGCCGATTGAGGACATTGACCTTGAATCTATAGTGGTTTCAGGGCGCATGATCAATCAGGACATGTATAAAACGTTAAAAAAGATGAAATCACTGAAATTCATTTCACCCGGCCCAGACATCAAGATGCCTGCCGAGGAATTCTTCAGGAGATTCGCCTGGGCTAAAAAAGGACAGCGGCCCCCCGGTATGAACCAGAGACCGAACCAAGGTCCCGGACAGGGACCGGATCCCGGGATCCGTCGATAAGATTATTAAGCAGGCGAATTGCAATTGACCCGCTCAGCATCCTGGCCCCAATCCGCAGGATCAAGATTGTAAAACCCGCAGAGTTCCCGGTAAAGCGCCGGATGCATTCCGCGAATTTCGCAGGATTTTAAAAAGAAACTTTCGCTTGCCACCGCAAAAAACTCGGCAGGATTTTCAGCGCCATATCCGTCTATCACGTCATCTTCCCCGTTGACCGCCTCCATTCTCAGATCCTCATATTCCCTCTGAAAAATCCCCGCCCATTCCCTATTGCTTGAATTCTTGCCGAGCTCCGGCAGACCGTTCAGGAATCCGTCCTCAGCATCAAGCTGGTGCGCAAATTCATGTATCACAAGACTGTCTTCGCTTTTTTCGTCAGGAGATTCATTCCTTATCCGGTTCCAGGACAGGACAACGGCGCCGTTTTCCCATGACTCGCCAAGGTTTACCGCACTGCCTTTCAATATCTGCCCGCCTATCTGATAATCCTCATCTACAAAATACGCGTCGGGATAAACAAGGATGGACATCAGCCCGGGATAGTAATCAGTTTTCCTGTTCAGCAGCAAAATACAGGCCTGCGAAGCTATTGTAAGTTTTATCTCGTCATTTATCTCCTGTCCGCTGCATCCTTCAAAAGTCTTTTCAGACAGGAATATGCTTATGTGCCCATGGAGCTGTCTTTTAAGATCCCGGGGCAGCCTCCGGTAAAGCGCGACATTGTCATTTAAAAGCTTTTCCCATTCCGCCGGGAATTCCCTTTTGAAAAGCCTTTCCCTCAATGCTTTTTTCCGCTTCTTCCTCCAAACATGGAAAGCGGCCGGGATCAGAATGACAAAAAGAACTAGAAGAATCTTATCCAAGTTAGTACCGTAATTTCTTTATTTCACAGTTTTAAGGTAACCTAAAACTTCTTTCGGATTCAGATTGAGCTTCTCTGCGCTCTGCCTGAGCAGACATGCTTCAGCATACATGAGCTTCAGCGCTTCGGCAAGATCATTTGAGGCTATGTCGGACTGTTTTCCATTTCCAACTGCTGCGGCTGCGGCATCATCAATGTCGCCGAGTCCGGAATCCCTGAGTTTTTTAAGCCTGGCAAGCATCATGTCGCGAACCTCGCCGTAATTGTCTATCCCCTTGAAAACCCCTATATGCATTGAAAACACGGGATGCTGGGTGCTGTGGTCAGGCTGAATCGCCCCGCCTCCTCCGGCTGTTTCAACCTTGAGGTCGGCTATCTTGAAAAAACGCTGTATCGGCCCCTGGGAGACGGAGATGTTCTGAATGTTGGCGAATGTCATTGTCATTTCACGGACAAACACAACCCCCTCCCTTATCCTGAGGCTTCTGTCTGAAATCTTGTACCATCGCATTTCATAGTCCAGACGCAGCATTATGAAAGACACGATCAGATGCCCCGTGCCGAGTACGCAGACACCTGTCAGCGCAACAAATGCCAGGATGATTTCACCTGAAAGCGGACGTGATTTCAAGAAAACCGCGAAAAATATTCCCGCGCCCAGCGCCAGGAGGAAAGCTGAAAAAACATTTCTTATTATCCACACATACAGCCTGTAGCGGAAAAAATTCGGGGACGCCCTGAAAACCTTGAGACTGCCAACGTCTCCCATCGGATCAAGAGGTTCAGGGGGAACCCTCAGAATCCTGAGCACGAGGTTTTTTACGGATTCATACATGGCTTACCCCTTATTCCGTGCAATTCCATCCAACGCCTCTCGCGTCGCCCTTAATTCATTGCTTATGCCGGCTAGAATCTCCACTGCTTCTCCGTCAAGCCGCACAGCCTGAGGAGCGGGCGGGGCGAGATGTTTTGCCGGTGCAAGATCCCTGTATCCGCGCATTTCAGCATATAGGAAATCCCTCAGCCTCTCATATTCGACGATTCCTTCAATGGTCATTTCCGGCTCGGCACTTCCTGAAGCAGTCTGAATCTTGATGTCTGCAAGCCCCAGCCATCGCTGGATTACTCCGGAAGTCAGGTGGATATCCTGAATCCTCGCATAGGTGAGATTAACCTCGCGCCTGAAAACGAAGCCCCATTTCACGCTGATCCCTTCGTTGTCAAACCTGTACTTCAGCGTATAATACCGGAAAAGCAGCACCGGCAGTGAAAAAATTATAAAGGGTCCCGAAAGAATGCTACGGATGATGTAGAGCTTCAGAAGCATTGGAGACGGTCTTTGAATCTGATAAATATCTGTTTCGCTCATTTAGTCCAGCCCCTCTTCCTTTGATTTCTTTTTCCTGCCAAGATAGTCAACGGCTTTTTGTATCTCAAATTCGAAATCCTTCGCATATTGTCCGTTTTTGCGGTAATTAATCCAGAGCGAAACCGCTTTTTCATAATCCCCGTTTTTTTCAAATTCATAAGCCCTCTTTTTCAAGTCCTCAAGGGCATTGTATTTCTGGTTCTGCTGTCTTTTGTTTTTCAACTGCTGCACTTTTTCCAGAATCCTCTCCATCTCGTTCTTGGCCTCAGCCGAATAATGCGGGTCTCCGGCTCTCTGGACGTTTTCCAGCATTACCAGCGCTTTTCTGAAATTTGAAGGTTCAGGATTGCTTCCGATAAAATTCACCGCCTCATTGTAGAGTCTCATGGCCCTTTCCCGCCTCACATCGCGATTGCCCTTTTTTATGATTAAAATCATTCCGGACACGCATATCATGAAAAACGCAGCAGCAGCAATTATCTTCCATGTCCTGTTGAAAATTACGGATTTGCCGGATGAAACCTTTTCAAATTTAGGAATCTCCGTCGCTTTTATTACGGTTGTCCGCATTTTATCCCGGTGCGCTTCCGCAAGGTTCTCCAAAATGCGCTTCATCACATCAATACACTCGTCCCAGGACGCAAACCGATCCTCTTTCTTCTTTGCCATCATGGCGGCAATCAGTTTTGCCGTGGCTTCGGATATCTCGGGACATCCCTCCCTCGGATCCGGAATCGGATCGTCAAGATGTTTCATAATGACCTCCATGGCGTTGTTCCCGGGATACGGAGGGACACCTGCAAGCATATGATAAAGAGTGGCTCCGAGGGAATACATGTCAGCCCTGAAATCGGCATCCTTGAGGCCCTTGGCCTGTTCGGGGCTGACATATTGCGGCGAACCGACCATCATTCCTGCGACAGTCAGTTCGGCATCCTCGTCAAACATCTTCTTTGATATTCCGAGATCCATAAGCTTCACTTCGTCCTCGGAGGAGATCATTATATTGGCGGGTTTTATATCCCTGTGGAGAATGCCGTGTTTCTCCCATACGTATTTCAGGGCATAGGAAACTTCAAGCGCTATTCTCACAGCTTCGGCCTCTTTGAAAATGTGGCCTTCGTCAAACATCCGCTTTATGTCCTTGCCCTCAACGAATGTCATTGCGAAATAATAGACACCCCCGTCGGCGCCGGCCTCGATCGCGTTCACAACATTCGGATGCTCGATCTGCGCAAGGATGCGAACTTCGCGGTAAAACCTGTCCAGGTACGCCCTGTCGCGCACAAGGTCTTCCTGCAGTATTTTAAGGGCGACAGGCCTCTTCATTGATTTCTGTTCGGCAAGGTAAACTTCGCCCATTCCGCCGACCCCGATCCTTTCGATTATGCGATAATCTCCGACAATCGCATTCTTCGCCAGCATTGGAGACGGAGCAACCATTTCGGTCTCGCACATCGGACAGCGGATCAATGTCTGATCAAGGGAATCGTCCCAGCTGAACTCTCCCTTGCAAGAAGGGCATACATACGTGTTTTTCACCAGACACTCCCGGATTCTGACATGATTTCACGAGTCGTTCCGCTAAAAATATTACACCAGCGGCTTATTATCAAACGAGTTTCGACTTTAGGGAACCTTTAAAAATTCGCATTTCGAGATAACTTCAAAAGCACCCAGAATAAATTTGAATTCGAATTTCATTCTGAATTCCTGCAAAACGCAAGTCTTGCAATTGGCTCATTTCACTTTCCGACGAGTTCGACAAGCTGATACTCTGTTTTCCTGATTTTGAATTTAAATATTTCACGCGGATTCCTGTCACAGATCGCATCAGTTTTTTTAAGCTCATCCTGAAGTTCAGTCCGCGACAATATAAATCTGACCTCCCCCCCTATCTGCCCAGGGTTAACCAGGAACTCAACACGTGGCCGGACATAAAAAAGAAAAGGCTCGCATTCACACTGATAGGCATAAAGGGTATTCCCTTTTATCTGCGCGCTTAATTCTTTTCCCATCCGGCTTTTGACCCTGCTTATTTTCTGTTCAACTATTGGAAGAATGGAGGAAGCATAGACAAGCATGATGCACACGCCCGTCAGGCCGGAGAGCGGGACAAGCATCCCGTATCCATTGATTAAACCGCGTTTCCTTACCACTGAACATGCATAAACGGCAATTATCATGGAAGAGACAAAAATTGAAAAAGCAACCGTCAGATTTCTCAACGGGCTTAACATCTCTGCAATCCTGGGCGATAGCGTTGAAAAAACATTGAAATAATTTAAAACCACAACAGCCAGGCAAAGCAGGGATACGAACGAGATCAACGGCAGAACAGTAAGCAGAATCCGCTTCCATATCTTTTCGGTGATGGACAAAATCGCCGGCTGAACGGACAAGAGCCAGCCAAGCATGACGAGTGCGAGGCAGAAAAGCGGATACGAGTATCTCGCCTTGGTGCCAGGCATAAGATTGACAATGAGGAACGACAGGACAAAAGCCAGCCTGCACGCGGTGAACACCTTCAGATGCCTGTCTTCAATGTTGGACACCCATTTCTTATTCCAGAAAAACGGTATGAAGACAAGCCATGGAAGAAATCCCATGACAGCCCCCAGCACTCTTTTGCCCCACAAGATCACGTTCACATCTTCGGCATTGAACCTCAATATGATTTCATTCAGCCATGTGGTCGCCATCTGCTGGGACTGAGTCTTGGGTGAATTGATGAAAAAAGCCCAGGAAAGAAAAATCAGGCACATTAAGGCGATTCCCGCAAAGTGCTCATATCTCAAAAGCTCCCTTGTCTTTTTTTCACTTATGGCGACACTTAAAACCACAAGGTAGAAAAATAAAAGGATAAGAGGCCCTTTCACAAGGAGACCGCCCCCAAGCGCCAAAGCCGGTATAATCCAAAGCCTGAGCCTTGACGGCCTGCCGCTGCTCCAGAGGTTCAGCCAGCATACCGTCGCAATGCCGGTCAAACACGCATAGACACTGTCAATTTCAATCTGCCTCCCGTTGTCTATTGAACCGTAAGCGGTCATAAAAAGGATTGCGCCCATTAATCGGCCCCTGAGAGAAAGAAGCTCTGAAGGCATTAGAACAAGCACGGAGACAAAGACGAGCACAAAAAAAACGGAAGGAAACCTTGCCGCGAATTCAGACCGTTCACCGTTGATGATGAAGGACGATGCGATAAGCCAGTTTATCATCGGAGGTTTCTTGAAATACTCATTCCCTGCAAGGCTGGGAGTCTGCCAGTTTCCGGTCTCCAACATGGCAACCGCCGGCATTATTCTTCGTCCCTCGTTGAATTCAATGTCGAGAGTGCCAAGACCAGGAAGATAAATCCCCGCCCAGACAATGAGAACTGCGAAATATGCAGTTGCAGTGGACAATCTGGAAGAACTGAACAATGATTGCAGTTTTTCAAGCATGCGGATAATTACGCTTTACGTCCGAGCTTTGATTTTTTGATCGGACATCCCGGGTAGACCTGCTGTCCGCCGAGAGCCGCAGATTCATAGAGGGCCGTAAGAATCTGGATATTCTTTTTCCCCTCCGGCGCTTCAACCAGCCCCGGATTGTTGTTCTTAATGGCATCAATGACATTCGCAATATAGGGGCTGTGTCCGAGTCCGTACACGTTCGGGATTTCCTGGGAGGCTTCCTTCTGCATGTCTGCGTCCTCAGGGAGCGGATTCTCAAATTTCCAGTACATGATCTTGTTCACGGCGAATCCGCCGATGATGACAGTCCCTTTTTCTCCCAGTATGCTCAGAGAGGCTTCGAGATCTTCGGGCCTGGTGGCGACAGTAGCCTCATAGGCGCCGAGCGCGCCGTCTTTGAATTTGAAGGTTGCAAGAGCCGTATCCTCCACTTCGATATCAAGGAGACGGGTTGCGCTTATGCACTGCATTGTGTCTATCGGCCCCATGAACCACTGGAGAAGATCAAGGTGATGGCTCGCCTGCTGCGACATCACCCCGCCGTCAAGCTCCCATGTACCATGCCAGTTGTCCTGTTCATAGTAGGGCTGAGTCCTTTTCCATCTGGCTCTCACAGTGCCAAGCACCATTTTCCCGAAACGCCCCGCCTCAAATGCTTTTCTCGCCGCGACAACAGCGCTGTTGAACCTGTTCTGCTTCACAACAAAAAGGCGGCATTTGTTGTCTGCGCACGCCTTAATCATTGCATCACAGTCCTCAACTCTGAGAGCCATGGGCTTCTCAACTATTATATGTCTGCCGTGTTTTGCCAAGTCAATGACGTGCCTCGCATGATACCCTGTCGGAGTGGCGACATTCACAACGTCAACCTCGGGATGTTTCTTGAGCATCTCGTTATAATCAAGATAATATGGAACCTTGAATTCCTCAGACTTGGCCTTGGCCTTTTTTTCATCAATATCGCAGACTGCAACAAGCTCGCCGTCAATCTTACCGGAAGTCAGTGCCTTGAGATGATTGACGGAAACCCGTCCGCAACCGACAACTGCAAATTTCAATTTCTTTTGATTCATAATCACAATGTCCTTCCTATTTGTATTTTCTTTTCCGAAAACGGAAAAGAAAACACTATTGATAATCTCTTATCCCCGTTTTTCAATTCAAAAACGTTTTTTTCCCGCAAGAATGATTGCAAAACCCAAATCGGTAAATATTGAATGTACAGCCACAAATTGAAGATTTTCCTTGACCAAAATGTTTGTTAGAACTTATCTCCTGTCTTTTCTGCTTTTACGTCAGGCGCTTTGGCCTGACCTTGGAGCGCTCTGTGTCAGCAGAGCTTTTAGATGTCTTCATTCCAAAGCGGTGCTTACACACCGCACTCCGAAAGATTCGCTTCCGCTCATCAACAAATCATTCAAATCCGGAACAATCAATTATTCCTTTTGATCCTAATGGTGGTTTTCAGCGATGGCGGATAGCTTGATTACTTCTCGAAGAAGTAGGTTGGTCATTCCAGCCCGACAAGATGGCGGGCTGGAATGACACCAATACCCAATATCGACCGAGTCCAACACTGATTACCGATTACCGGCTACCGCTTTCCCCTTCCTGCTCCAGAGCTTGACTCCAAGCCAGAGGATGACCAGTACTAGCAGTGCGACTATTATATAAATCATGCTTTTGCCGATGGAACCCTGTTTCGCGCCTTTTCCGATAAGTGTAAATGGGATGGCCTCGGGAAAAAGCCCGATCGCGGTGCCTATGAGGAAATCCCTGTGCCTTACAGGTGAAAGCCCCATTATAAGGTTTAAGACCATCCCATGAATCGGCATCTGCCGGGCAAGTATGACGGCGGGGATGCCCCCGTGATCAAGAATTCTTGTGAATCTGTTTAATTTATGGCTGTGCCGCAATATGAAACCCCTTCCGCCCCACCTCACGAAAAGAAACACAATGTAGTAGGCCATGAGGGTTCCGATGACACAATACGTGAGTCCATAGACAAATCCGAAAGCCATGCCTCCAAGCGGACAGAGCAGAAGCCTCGGCACTCCGACGCAGACAAGGACACATACGCCTAGTATGAAAATAACAGGTGCCATGAATCCCGTGGCTTTTATCTGCTCGCAGAGTTCAGGGGCTTTGTCTATATACTGTTTCAGAGGGGAAAGGTAGGCGGCGAAAATTACGGCCACAAAGATCAGTATGAACAGAAGGTCTTTTCTGATGGAAAGTATGGAACTTGTGTCCGGCTTTTCAATGAGATGCTGTAAGTCGCTTTCAGAATCGGCATCAGGAGCAGTGTCCCGGTTGGTATTTTCATTGTTATGCTGAATATTCTGTTCCAACCCTGTCACCCCTTAAAGCTCTTTTCTTCATCCATCGCATTGCGAAACAATCCATGATCCCGCGCCACATCCTGTTTCCGATTCCATATTTTGACTTACCACGGGTGCGTGGCCTGTCATTTACAAGTATTTCAATGACTTTGTATCCCTGGAAACGGAGAAGCGTCGGAAGAAACCTGTGCATTCCGTTGAAAGCCTGTATCTGCCAGAGGGCGCTCCTGCGAATTGAGCGGTAAGTGCAACCGGCATCAACTATGCGGTCTCCGGTCATAAGATTCCTGAATGCGTTTGCAGTCCGAGAGGAAATCCTCTTTACAATTGTATCCCTTCTTCTTCTGCGAACTCCGCAGACTGCGACAATATCGCCCTTCAACGCGTCAAGGAGCGCGGGAATATCCGCCGGATCATTCTGCTGGTCGGCATCCATTGTGATGATGACTTCGCCGTTTGCATTGGCAAAACCCGTCGCCTCGGCCGCGCTTTCTCCGGAATTGATCATATGGGGGATGATCCTGATGAACGGCCTGGTCTTTTTTAGCTCCTTAAGAACTTCAAAGCTCCGATCCGTGCTTTTGTCATCCACGAAAATGATTTCGTATTTCCTGCCAACTTTTTCAAGGACAGACTCGATCTCCTTCACAAGCGGTTCGAGATTGTCCTCCTCGTTGAAAACCGGTATGACTATTGACAGATAAACATCCGAATTCATTTTCCACAACTCCAATGTTATTGAACCAATTGCAAAACTTTGAATGCGGGGAAGGTAAAACCTTTTAAGGAAAGGTTCTTCCCTTCCCCGCACCCCAACTCTTTCCAAACACTATTTATAAAAATTCCTGACGGTCTCGCAGACGTATTCTATTTCTTCTTTTGTGAGAGAAGGCGACACCGGAAGCGACAGCATGTGTTCGCAGGCGGATTCGGCCTTCGGAAAATGCCCCTTCCCCTGTTTAAGTCTTGCAAACGCAGGCAGGACATTCAGCGAATACGGATAATGAACACCGCTTTCGATTCCTTTTTCCTTGAGATGCTTTGCAAGCGCGTCGCGGTCGGGAACTATGACCACATAAAGGTGGTAAACAGGTTCGGTTTCGGCAAGCACCTTC